>DASVAM010000569.1:0-4262 GCA_036376375.1 Chitinophagaceae bacterium | reverse complement strand
CTGTTAACTCCTGGTTCGACGCTGTTAACCCCTGATTGGATTTTCTAATTTCCTGATTCGATGTTCTGAATTCCAGATTTGATATTCTGAATTCCTGATTCGATATTCTTAGTTCCTGATTTGAGTTTCTTAAGTCTTGATTCGATCCTGTTATAGCTTGATTCCATCCTGTTAATTCCTGGATCATTGTTTTTAATTCGCTGTTCGCTTCTGTTAATTCTTTATTCAAGGAAATTAGCTCTTCATTGGTGGCCACTAACCTCTTATTCACTTCAGTTAATTCTTCATTGTTGCGGATAATTTGTTTTTCTTTGATTGATACATTTCCGCCATCACCTTTATCAACAGGTGAAAAAAGGATTTTTATATGTAATAAAGACTCAAACATTATTTTCCTTGTCCTCTTTTTCAAATTCAAGTGGATAGCGGGTTGGTTCTCCTAAGCGAAGGCAAAGGTCATTAATTTCTTTTTTTAATTCTATCATTCTTGCTTCCCGGCTAACCATTGCCTTATTGAAACGGGCCAACTCATGCACGTTTTGCCGCAATTCTTCTTCCGTTTCTTTTCTTTTTGTGATATCAACAAATGTGATCACGACACCATTAATTCGGTCTTCGGAGGTTCGATAGGGTGACATCCGCATCATGAATACTTTTCCTTCCTCCGTACTCACTTCTCTTTCCACTATTGAAAGTTGATCTAATACCGTTTCCGCATCATTTGGCAGTTCATCATATCCGAGCCTGTTCGTGATATCACTCAAAGGCCTGCCAAAGTCGGCGGGGATCAGGTTAAATATTCTTCGGATCGCCGGTGTAAATAAGGCAACCCGCAGACTGCGGTCAAGAAATATTGTTCCAATATCCGTTGAGTTGATCAGGTTTTGAAGATTATTCTTTGACAGGCTTGTTTCTTCGATCTTTACTTTTAATTCCTGGTTCACTGTTCTTAATTCTTCATTGATTGATTGCAATTCTTCTTTACTTGTTTCTAATTCTTCTGCTGCTGAACGAAGCTCTTCATTCATAGCCTGTAATTCTTCATTCGATGCCTTTAATTCTTCCTGCTGAAATTCATGTTGCTCGTTTGATGAACGCAATTGCGATTTTAAACGTATCAGCTCTTCTTCCAAATGTCTTGCAACCGGTTCATCCGATGCCTGCAATACATCTTTCTTGCTATGATCTTCAGTTGATGGTTCAAACAATACTAAAATAAATCCTCTCGCCGTATCACCGACACGTAATACAGGGCGCACAAGAAGATTAACGATCTCAGGTTCATTGTCGATCGTAACTTTTAAACCCCTTGCTTCCACTGCCGATTGCCGTTGCACAGCCTGGTAAAGAGCAGAACGAAGGTCTAGCCTTAATTCAGTTCTAACCAGCTTCAATAAATTTTTCGACGGTTCACCACCTCCAATTTGTAAGTACCGGCCGGCACGTTCGGTGATATGAACAATATCATAATCTTCATTTATGACAATTGAAGGCGGAGCATATTGTTCAAGCAATTGCTGATGCAGGTCGCCAAAAGAAATTCTTTCGAGTATTTTATTTTCCTGTTCCGATGGAGTAGTTAGCGCAGGTCTATCAATTCGAAAATTGGGAACCGACTCTGGTATCGGGTAAGCCCTTTGTGTTGCCTGCCTTGCCTGGAAAATATGAAATTCGCGGTTATAGTTAGCATAAAGATCCGTTGCACCATCAACTGATTCAGATGTTCCTAAAAACAGGATCCCACCAGGGTTTAATGCAAAATGAAAAGTCTCTGCCACCCTTTCCTGTGCAGTATTGTTCAGGTAGATCATTACATTGCGGCAACTGATCATATCAAGATGAGAGAAAGGCGGATCTTTCAAAAAATTATGATTCGCAAACATGATCATTTCTCTTATTTCTCTGCGGATGCGATAATTATCTCCTTCTTTCATAAAAAAGCGACGCAGTCTTTCTGGTGAAACCTCGGCAAGATCATTGATGCTGTATAATCCTTCTCTTGCTTCAGCAATAGCAGCATCATCAATATCGGTTGCAAAGATCTGCACCTTTGGAGCGTCAATGATCCCACTGGTTTTTTCGGCAAAAAGAATTGCCAATGAATAGGCTTCTTCACCAGTAGCACAACCAGCTACCCAGATCCTGACCTGCTTGTCTGCATTTTTTCCTTTGAGCAGCATCGGTATTATTTCATTGTCTATGATGTCAAAGGCCTTTTTATCACGAAAAAAATTGGTAACAGAGATCAACAGGTCTTTCAGCAATGCATGTGTTTCATCAGGATTTTCATGCATGTATTTTACGTATGATGGCAGGTCGGGAAGGTTTTGCAAATTGACCCTTCGTTCTATTCTTCTTAATAAGGTAGGGCGTTTGTAATTCGAAAAATCATGGGTTGTTCTTACCCGTAGTTCATTAAAAATATCTCTTAACGCCTGTTGCTGGTCCTGCGGGCGTTTTTCCGGATCTTCTGATATCTGAATTTTGCCAAACGCATTTTTAAAAGCAAGGATCTTGGCGGGAATATCTCCCACATTCAATACTTCATCCACCAACCCGGTGGCTATTGCATTGCGTGGCATTTCATTGAACTCCGCTTCGCGGGGATTTTGAACAAAGGTAGCACCGCCTTTTTCTTTTACTCGTTTCAATCCCATTGAACCATTAGCCCCGGTACCCGATAAAACAACGGCGATAGCTCTTGATTCATGCTCATCAGCAAGCGTTCTGAAAAAAATATCTACGGGTGCACGGCGATCTTCTATTTCGGTATTGGGAGTTACATTAATATGCCCATCCTGCATCGTGAGATGTTGATTGGGCGGAACAACATAAACGTTATCCGGCTTTACTTTTGTTTTTTCATTTACCTGTGTTACGGGCATTTCGGTAGTAGTTTGTAATACCTGTGCAAGATGACTATCATGGTCAGGTGAAAGGTGCAGGATAACAACGTATGCAATCCCTGATCTCGGAGGCACTTTAGAAAAAACTCCTGGAAAGCCTGTATGCCACCAGCAGATGCACCCACGCCGGCAATAAGAAATCTATCCTCTTGTTTACTGACCCGTGACGCTTCCTTAGGTTGATCGCTCTTTTTCTTTGACTTTGCCATTTAGTTTTTTTACAATGTAACCTTTATTTCTCTGTGATTATGCTTTCATTTTCCACTTCTTTCTCCATTGATTCCCTGTTCAATTGTTCATGATTAATGGCCGCTTTTCGAACATAATCCGATCTGTCGGAAGCCTGTTTTGCTTTTTTAAAATATAATGAAGCCAGCTTGGGCTGATTCGATTCCGCATAATGATCGCCGAGATGGTTTAATAAAATTATCGATTCATCCATCGCCCTGATAGCATTATATAAAGAGTCCTCTACTTTTTCAGTCAATGCTGTCATTAATGAATCAATTGTATAGGCATGACCTGTATGGCAACGATAGCGTACAATATTGCCATTGAGTAATCTCGTTAAAACGCCATGGCACTCGGGACAGGTATAGGGTGAAAGGTCGCCAAAATCCATGATTTCTTTTTTTAGAGCGTTTTCTTCCGCGGCCACTTCAATTTCCTTTTTTGTTTGTTCATCTTTCATAACCTCAAGTTTTTCAGTGAACGGTTCTTTTGATAAACGAACGAGTAAGTCCGCAATTCCCGATACCGGAATAGTATGATCCACTTTTACCTGGCGCAAAGCATTCTCCGGCATGCCTGGTACTTCGGCATCGTTAGGATCCTGCACGATAGCAATACCCCCATATTGTTTTACGGTCCAGAGACCTGCTGTGCCGTCGTCCAATGCACCGGATAATATCACACCAATAACACGTTTATCATAACTATAGGCTGCAGATCTAAACAGGGGGTCAATTGCCGGGCGAAACCGGTTTTCTTTTGGTCCATGAGTAACTCTCACTCTTCCATTCTTTATCAAGAGGTGATAATCGGGTTTAGCGACGTAGATACGGTTGGGCTGGATTTCTTCATTATCGTAAGCATGTGCTGCATAGATCTTATTGACCCGATTTAGCACCTGTGGTAAAATGCCGGTAACCTCAGGGCTCATATGCCACACAATAAAAATGGAAGCATCAAGATCCGATGGCAATTCCTGCACAATTCTTTTTAATGCCTCAAAGCCGCCGGACGATGCACCCAACACTATGATACGCTGACCTCCATTAGCACGATCATCGCCGTTGCTTTTCTTTTCATTTTTCAGATCACTCTTTGCCATTTCGATATTTTAAGAAATGAAAG
>DASVAM010000497.1:0-6437 GCA_036376375.1 Chitinophagaceae bacterium | reverse complement strand
TTGAAGGCTGGAAAACCCCAAGCTCAAAATGTGATCAACTTTTCCCAGGCACAGATGCAGATCTTTGAGGGGCAGATCACGCCGCCTGAATTAGATGCAGTGGTAAAATATATAACAGAATGGGCACCCCCCGTGCCTCCTACCACAACTGATCAAGGTGGTAACGGTGGCGGCGGTGGTGGCGGATTGATTTTCGGTATCATTTCTTTGATCATGGCCATTATTGCTCTTATCCTGATGCAGGTTAACAGCAATTTGAAAAAACTAAGTGATGACGCGGAAGGTGTTCTTCGCCCCGAGCCCGTTCCTTTTTATAAGAATAAAGTATATATAGCTCTTTTCTCAATTGTTCTGTTTATTGTTGGTGGCTATTACACAGCCAATGCATTAATTGATTTTGGCCGTCAAAAAAAGTATCAACCGGAGCAACCCATCTTCTATTCTCATAAGGTACATGCGGGGATCAACCAGATAAATTGCTTGTATTGCCACGGCGCTGCGATGGACAGCAAGCATGCGATCATTCCATCAGTGAATGTATGTATGAACTGTCATAAGACAATTACTTCTTATGAAAAAGGTCCAAAGCTGTTCAAAGAAGATGGAACGGAAGTGAACGGAACAAAAGAGATCGAGAAGCTGTATAGCTACGCCGGTTTTGATCCAAAGAATGCGGCTGCCTGGGATCCTTCAAAAGCAAAGCCCATCGCATGGACCAAAATTCATAGTCTGCCCGACCATGTTTATTTCAACCACTCACAGCATATAAAAGCAGGTAAAGTACAGTGCCAAACTTGCCATGGCAACATCACGGAAATGGATGAAGTGTATCAATTCTCAGAACTAAGTATGGGCTGGTGTGTTAATTGTCATCGTGATACAAAAGTCGATTTTTATAAGGTTGACAGCACGGGTAAAACAACAGGAAATAAATTTTACAGCATATACGAGAAGTTCCATAATGAGATCAAGAGTGGAAAAATGGATAGTGTGACTGTAAAAGATATTGGTGGTCTGGAGTGTCAGAAATGTCACTATTAAAGTGCAAATGAGCAAATATGCAAATGTGAAAATGATAGCAGGTATTTTAAAAGAAGAAACCGCATTTGCTCATTTTCAAATTTTCAAATTTTCACATTCAATTATATGAGCGATAATAAATATTGGCAAAGTTTCGGCGAGCTGAAAGGAAGTGAAGAGCTGGCAAAAAAAATTGAGAACGAATTCCAGGAGGACCTTCCATTTGAGGACAGGAATGGCAAGGGATGGTTGGATGCTACAGCTCCACGCCGGGACTTTTTAAAATACCTGGGTTTCAGCACTGCTGCTGCTGCGATTGCCGCCGGATGTAAAACTCCGGTAAAAAAAGCGATCCCTTTTGCCAATAAACCGGCTGATATTGTTCCGGGCGTTTCAAAATATTATGCAACAACATATGTACAGGATGGCGATGTATTGCCAATACTGGCTAAAGTAAGAGATGGTCGACCGATAAAGATCGAAGGCAATAATGAATGCGCTTATACAGGCGGCGGCACATCAGCAAGAGCCCAGGCTTCAGTTCTTGACCTGTATGACCTGAACAGGCTGACTCATCCGAAAAGAAAAGTTAGGGGTAGTTTTGAAGAGATCCCCACATTTGAACAACTTGATAAAATGGTCGGTGATGCATTGGCGGGTGTTACAAATCCTGTTTTGCTTACAAGTACGATCACTTCTCCTACTACAAAAGAGATCATCGCAAAATTTCCTGGGCTCAAACATGTACAGTATGATGCTGATTCATTCAGCGGCATGCTGATGGCGAATGAAGCGACATTTGGTAAAAGAGCCATTCCTTCTTACAATTTTGCAAAAGCAAAAGTGATCGTTAGCCTTGGTGCTGACTTTTTAGGTACCTGGTTAAATCCGGTTGAGTTTGCCCGTCAATATGCGCAAACAAGAAAACTGAAAGATGGCGCGGCTGAAATGAGCAGGCATTTTCAGTTCGAAAGTTTTATGAGCATGACCGGTGCAAATGCTGATGAAAGATTTACTCATCGTCCTTCTGAAGCAGGCGCCGTTGCCGCAGCGTTGCTCGCAGCAGTTACCGGAAGTGCAGGAACAAGTGGCTTAGGGGATAAAGCAAAAGCCGGCATCACAAAAGCTGCTACTGAGCTGAATGCAAATAAAGGTGCAGCAGTGGTAGTGAGCGGAAGCAATGATGTAAATGTGCAGACAATTGTAAATGCGATCAACAATGCAATCGGCGCTTATGGTTCTACGATCGATTGGTCAACAACGTTGAATTTCCGCCAGGGAACGGATGCAGAGTTTGAACAATTGCTTACTGATCTTAATTCAGGCAGTGTTGGCGCCATTATGGTTTATGGAGCCAACCCTGCTTACAACTATCATAACCCGGATAAATTCAAAACCGCATTTGCAAAAGCAAGAATAAAGATTTCTTTCAATGAATACCGGGATGAGACAACCGAGCTTTGTGATTACGTGATTCCATCACATCATTATTTGGAAAGCTGGGGTGATGCTGAACCAAAATCAGGCTACATCAGTTTTATTCAGCCAACAATTCACCCGCTTTTTAAAACAAGAGATTTTCAAACTTCATTATTAAAATGGAGCCAGCCGGCAGGAACGACAGGTGGCAACATCCCGATTGCTATCGGGACTGATTACGCAACATATTTTAAGAATTATTGGGAGACGAAGCTTGGTTCTAAAGCTGCATTCGATGCGGCACTTCAAAGGGGCGTCATCGATGGAAATGCGAAGACACTAACAGGCACATCAACCACTGCCGACAGCACAGGAACAAAACCTGTGATGACCATGCAGGCTACTACAGCTCCTTCAGCGGGATCATTCAATAGTTCAACTGTTGAAGCCGCTATAACTGGAATATCAGGGACCAGAAAAGGTGGTGCGGCTGAATTGGTTCTCTATCAAAAAGTTTCAATCGGTACCGGTAAACAAGGAACTAATCCATGGTTACAGGAATTACCGGATCCGATTTCAAAAGCAACATGGGATAACTATGCGATGATGAGCATGCCAATGGCGAAGAATGTTGTGGGTATTGATCTTATCGGCGGTTCTGAAAAACATATCAATGATTATGAGTATTTCCCGAAGAAACCTGTCGTGACAATTACTGTTCCCGGTAAACCAGCTGTTGAATTACCAGTATTGATCATTCCAGGAATGGATCCGAATACAATCGCAGTAGCCGTTGGATATGGCAGGGCAAAGGAGCTTGGAAAGGCTGCAGGAGAAGTTGGTAAAAATGTTTATCAATTCTCTTCGTCAAACGGAACAGCAAGGGATTATTATACTCCATCCGTTGAAGTAAAAGATGCGGGTAAGGAATATAAGGTCGCCCAGGTACAGGTGCATAACTCTTATGAGGACAGGAGTGAGGTAGTGAAAGAAACTTCATTGGCTTCATTCGTTCAGGATCGTAAACAGTTCAAAAGGTTCCGCGAGCATCTCGCAGCAGACTTTGCGCCGAAGACAGGAGACTTCAGAAGGGAATCAACCATCTATCCGGATCATGCTCAGCCTGGATTAAAATGGGGAATGAGTGTTGACATGAACAGTTGCACTGCCTGCGGCGCCTGCGTTGTTGCCTGTCATGCTGAAAACAACGTACCGGTTGTTGGTAAAAGCGAGGTAGCCCGTTATCATGATATGCACTGGCTGCGTATCGACCGCTATTTTGTCACCAATAAAGAAAATCCCGATGATGTAAAAGCGGTGGTGTTCCAGCCAATGCTTTGCCAGCATTGTGATAATGCTCCCTGTGAAAATGTTTGTCCTGTTGCTGCTACGAACCATAGCACGGAAGGGTTAAATCAAATGACTTATAACCGTTGTATCGGTACAAGATATTGTGCGAACAACTGTCCTTATAAAGTACGTCGCTTTAACTGGGCTGATTACACCGGTTCTGATAGCTTCCCTAATAACCGGGATCAGAAATTAGTAGGTAAGCTTGATCCGGTTGTTGAACACATGAACGATGATCTTACAAGAATGGTATTGAACCCGGATGTAACAGTTCGTTCAAGAGGCGTTATTGAAAAATGTTCATTCTGCGTTCAGCGTTTACAGGAAGCGAAATTAGATGCGAAGAAAGCAAACACAACATTGGCAGATGGCAAAGCTGTGACAGCTTGTATGCAGGCTTGCCCAACGGAAGCAATTGTATTTGGTAATGTCCATGATAAAGAAAGCAGGATCGCAAAAACAAGAGCAGAACATGATGAACGTCTCTTCTATGTGATCGAACAAATACACACATTGCCGAATGTGAATTACCTGGCCAAGATCAGGAATACAAGTGAGATGATCGAAAGCAAGATAAAAGAGCATGCAGCGGCTGCAACTCATTCGACAGAAGAAACGAAACCAGCAGCAACGCATTAAAAAGGTGATAGATAATGACGGATAGATGATAATTGAATAGCATTCCTGGTGTTGAAGAGTACCCCAAAGGGGAGCCTTTGGCTCGACGCAACAGAAGTTGAAAAGCAAAGAGAAAGTTGACCAAATAAAAATAAAAAGCTCATAGCTCATAGCTAGTAGCTCAAAGCTTAAACAAATGGGATTAATCAGATACGAATCGCAGATCAGGCCGCCACTGGTAGA
Organism: Chitinophagaceae bacterium; assembly: GCA_036376375.1. Taxonomy (GTDB): domain Bacteria; phylum Bacteroidota; class Bacteroidia; order Chitinophagales; family Chitinophagaceae; genus VBAS01. Next base: position 1,787 of record DASVAM010000497.1, on the reverse strand, counting down.
AGGTAATAAAGATTATCACCAGGTAACAGAAGATATCTGCCGCCCGGTGGAGGCAAAACCAAGCCGTGCATGGTGGATCGGTTTTATCATTTCTGTATTGTTTTTATGTTTTGGAATTCTATCAGTAACCATGGAGGTGATATATGGCGTTGGTCAATGGAACCTGAATAAAACCGTTGGTTGGGGTTGGGATATCACCAACTTCGTATGGTGGATCGGTATTGGTCACGCAGGAACATTGATCTCAGCGATCTTATTATTATTCCGCCAGGGATGGAGAACAGGGGTAAACCGTGCAGCAGAAGCGATGACAATTTTTGCGGTAATGTGTGCGGGTCAGTTCCCGATCTGGCACATGGGTCGAGTATGGGATGGATTCTTCGTGTTGCCTTATCCAAATACGAGAGGTCCTTTGTGGGTAAACTTTAACTCTCCACTTCTTTGGGACGTATTTGCGATCTCAACATATTTCACCGTGTCACTTTTGTTCTGGTATAGTGGTTTGATACCTGATGTAGCCACCCTCCGGGACCGTGCAAAAAAGAAATGGAGAAAGATGTTTTATGGCCTGGCAGCTTTTGGATGGACGGGCAGTACAAAACACTGGCAGCGTCACGAGGCATTGTCACTTGTGCTGGCCGGTTTGAGTACACCACTTGTATTGTCAGTGCATACGATCGTATCCTTCGACTTCGCTACTTCTGTTGTGCCCGGATGGCATACGACGATCTTCCCGCCCTATTTTGTTGCGGGCGCCATATTCTCGGGCTTTGCGATGGTGCAAACCTTGTTAGTGGTGACAAGAAAAGTATTGGGGCTGGAAGAATACATAACGATCGAGCATATTGACGTGATGAATAAGATCATTGTGTTGACGGGTTCGATCGTTGGTATCGCTTATTTAACAGAGCTATTCATTGCATGGTATGGTGCAAACGAATATGAGTGGTTTGCATTCAAGGAAAATCGCCTGAACCTGAGCAGTCCTCTTGGATGGAGCTATTGGATCATGATGTTCTGTAACGTTGTGTCTCCCCAGTTTTTCTGGATAAGAAGCATGAGAAGGAACCTGGTTGTAACATTCTTTATGTCTGTATTGGTAAATGTGGGTATGTGGTTCGAGAGATTTGTGATCATCGTTACGTCTGTATATCGTGAATATTTGCCGGCAGCGTGGTCCATTTATTATACCCCGTCCATCTGGGAGATCGGGTTTTACCTGGGAACATTCGGTTTATTCTTTACCTGTTATTTCTTATTCTCAAAATTCTTCCCGGTCATCGCACTGGCAGAAATTAAACATATTTTGAAGAGAAGCGGTGATACGCAGAAGGAAAAAATGGATAAACTGGAAGAACAACCAAGTGAAGAGTTTGCCGAGGAGCATTCTCATGATCATGGAGCATAGAGAAGCTGTGAGCCATTAGCTATTAGCTATGAGCTTGCAGTTTGTATAAATGAAGTTTCAAAACAGAGTTTCTGGCTAACGGCTAGCAGCTCATAGCTAAAAGCTAAAAATATGGCAATAAAAAAATATGTAGTGGGCAGCTTTGATGATGAGGCGGTGTTGTTTCCTGCCGTGAAGAAAGTTCGCAAGGCGGGGTACAAAATTCATGATGTATTCACGCCATTTCCTATTCATGGTTTGGATAAGGCAATGGGACTTCGTGACACGAGCCTGCACACTGCCGGGTTTATTTATGCGATCACCGGTACGGCTACCGCATTAGGGTTTATTTCATGGGCACTGACCTATGATTGGCCATTGAATTTTGGCGGCAAACCAT
>DASVAM010000495.1:0-4837 GCA_036376375.1 Chitinophagaceae bacterium | reverse complement strand
AATTCCACAGCAGAAGGTAAAGCAAATAACAGGAGAGTGGAGTTTATTAAGTTCTAGCTTGTTATAGATACATGTTTAAAAATCATAAACTATGATACTGGCTCCGGTAATTGATCGTGGTTTTACCGAAGTACGTTTCTCTGCTATACATGGTCGCGGGCTATTTGCAAAAAAGAAAATTCCGAAAGGTACCCGGCTACTTGAGTATGAGGGCGAACGTGTTGAAAGGAATCAAATAGTGAACGATGCATTAAATGGGGTTACCAATATGGTGTATGTGATGGGTCTTAATGAGACAATGGTGATCGATGGTGGAAGAAATGGTAACGATGCAAGGTTCATCAATCATCATTGCACTCCAAATTGTGAAGTCTATTTTATTAGTGATACGCCGTTTATTTATGCAATGGAAGAAATTGGGCAGGATGAGGAACTCACATTTGATTATCACTTAAACCTGATCACGGAAACATCACTGACACCGCTACAAAAAAAGGAATGGTTCCCCTGCAATTGCGGATCACCTTTATGCCGGGGGACATTAATTGCTGAATAAATCCTTGAAGTGCCAAATTGTTATACAATGAAAAAAAATAAAAACCAAAGATCGATGACGCCAAACATGGTGGCTGCCACAGTTGCACTGTTATCCTTGCAGGGACTACCGGAATCATTATATGGCCAAAGGGAGCCTGTTGACAATACCAGGATTACGGAGACGCAAAAGCAAGACCTCTTTGTAAAATTTTCCAATACCCGGCTCGCAAGGCAACAGCTATCTGTTATCGCTTTGCTTAATGGTGTTCCCGTTGTTAAGGCCACAGATGGCAAAATGTATATAATGGATCCGCGAACCGGCGATATAAGGGAGGTAACAGCCGAAGAGTTTAACAAACTTGTTTATAATAAAATAGCATTGGCAAATAAGATTTACACCGTAAAAGAAAGAACGATCAAGCTTGATGGGAATAATCTGTCCCTAAAATATCGTGACGGAGAGTTAACATCCAGGAACCAGGTTCAATTGCTCGGAGTAGATAAAGACGGGCATGAGGTCTTCCAAACTTCCCGCGGACAAAAATTCTTATTTGATCCGGCTACTGGTGATATGGTGGATTACATTGGACACCTGGAGTTGATAAGATAACTTTTATCAGTGAGACTTCATTTTACCATGATATCTAAACAGCGCCTTATCAAGAACCATTATTTCTAAAAATCCCTTCGCATTATGGAATGGCTTTATTCTATAGTGATTTTAAATATTCTTTCAGGTCTCTCTTTTCATTTGCCGTTAAATTTAAGGACCTATGATCATTATAATGCTCGATCACATCTTTTAGCGTGGCAAATTGACCATCATGATAAAACCCACCTTTTGTTCGCGTAAATAACCCTCCGAGTGGTGTGGTTCTGTATCCTAATTCATGTGGTGATCTCGAAGCTTCAAAACTATCAACTCCCAATTCTGTTGCTGAATGAAGCTTGTTATCGGCAAGCAATGCCAATGGATGACAAGTAGCACATTGAGCTTTGCTGGACAAGAATATCCGGACCACCAACATTCAATATCACCAATGTAAACGCTGTGCAAACGCAAGTAAATAATCTTACCGGGGGATTTCCAATTTGGGTTAAAAGTGACAGCATAAATTTCTTTCAATCCGCAATCTCCGGATCTCCTACTACAAAAATATTATAAAACAAAGAGGCGACTGGCGCCAGTATTCCTATCTTAATTAACAACATTCGAAAATTCTCGTTAGGATTTCTGTCCACAAGAAATATCAGCAGGAAAAAAGCCACAGCAAAGACCAGGAAGAAAAAGAAAAAGCGCAGCAAGAAGGTATAACGTTTTTTATTCATAGCGCTGGGATTGAAAGTAAATGTAGGTTGAATGATGGAATATTGCAATCAAAAATCCCGGGTAAATTCACTACTGAATGTTACGAGTGTATAATTAGAAGCGGAAAAAATACTTTTTAGAAACTAAAGCTCAAATTCAAATAATAGTACCCACCATTAAATCCAAATGGCGAAGCCTCGGGGCTATATACCCATCCACCCTGGAATGTGTTAGCATAATTCTTAAGCCGGTCAGGATATACATCAGCAATATTATTGGCACCAATTGTAAGTGCTATCCATTTTTTTGGTGAATAAGTTAAGCTGACATCAGTTAAGATCTTTGCCGAAAATGTTTCCGGTGGCAAACCAAGTGGAGCAATCATGGTTTTTCCAAAACGGGTATTACGAATAATTAGTTTTATTTTCCCGGTTTTATAAGTCAGCATCAATATGATCTTACTACCCGGTTGACCTTTTTCAATTCTGACACTGTCTTCGGCATTGAAAAGAGTATTTGAACCGCCTGGAATTGTTGAGATCTTGTCACTGGTTTTAACAGGGCCATACAAACGGGTTGAATTGAAGTTGGCTGCCAGGCTTATCCCAATACTTGCATTCCGGTTATTCCACCTTCCATCCAGCACAACATCAATGCCTTTTGTCCTTGTAGTAATGGCATTGGTAAAAAATGATATCTGCTTAACGGGAGCATGTTCAGGATAAAGGCTAAGAATATCATTGAGAGCAGGCAACGAATCCCTGAAAAAGGTTCCGCTAATAACGATCCTGTTCCTGATCTCTATCCAGTAAAAATCAACAGACAGATTAATGTTTTTTGAAAATTCTGAGGTGATGCCCCCACTGATATTTAATGATTTTTCCGGCGATAATAAAGGCACATTTAAAGCCCTGACGACAGGATGGTCATTCGGAAATATCCCCCTGACAATAGCTTCACGTCTTGTATTCAAAGAATAGACTATTGATGTCAGGTAACGTTGCTGCAGGGACGGCGCCCGGAAACCATTATTGACAGAGGCTCTCATCAGGAATTTTTTAGAAAGCTTATAACGTGCGGCAAATTTTCCTGCAATATTTCCCCCAAAGTCGCTGTAATATTCATAACGTGCGGCTATATTAAAAAGCAAGTTGTTCTTTAATTCAGATTCCAGTTCAGCGTACCCTCCAAAAACGTTTCGTGTTTTATCGATAATATTTTCGGGACCTGGTTCACTAAACCTGGGATAGTTTGCGGTGTCATAGTTTTTCCAGGAGGCTTCTTCTCCCTGTTTTGTGCTATAATTTTCTAATCGCCATTCAGCTCCCCATCCAAGATTGAATGTTTTTAATTGATTATTTTTTATAGAAAATTGTTTTAAGAAATTAATATCATTGGTTAGTTGTTTGAAAATATCAGTACCACTATAAAAAGATGTTTGGGCGTTTCGACCCAAAATAAAGGTTTGTGTTACATTGAAATTATTGGTTGACATGCCTCTGATAGAATTGACCCCGTAACAACTGCTTATATCCCAATACAGATCTTTATTTGTTTTGCCTTTTACTCCTGCATTAACAGATACATCAACCGTATTTGACCGGCCTCTGGGTTGCACACCATCGGGGTAGAGTATATGATTAATGCTTTCCCTTGGCAATCTGAAAAAGGTGCCACGATCAATCTTGCGGCTATTCATAATAGTTGTCATAATTAATTCCATGCGCTCGTTAACCGGGAATCGGCCGTTCATTACAAATCCGCTGCTGATAAATTTTGTATTTCCGGCATTGTCAGCCACGGCCCTCCTGTTAAAGCCACGGGAATTCACCAACTGATCATCCTGTTGCTTTATCCTGATGGTATCTTCAGAGGTTGCATTTGCAGAATAATTGAGGTAAATGAGCCCTTCATAGGTAGCTCCACGAAATGTCTCAGCCTGGTTACGGTAGTAAGCCGAAATACCCATGAATCCTTGTCTCCCCGCTGCAAGTTTTTTATTTTTTAATGCAAAGCCATGATATAATCCTGCCATGATTTTTTCTCCGTCGCCTTTATAAAACTGACCAACCTGCGAATGAAATGATGTGGCTGTAACTTCTTTTAGTTTGATATTTATAACGCCGGCAATTGCATCTGAACCATATTGCGCCGCAGCGCCATCACGCAATACCTCTATCTTTTCAATGGCAGGAAAAGGGATCGAGTTCAGGTCATTGCCAACAGAGCCTTTTCCCAATTGACCTTTTAGAGTGCCGCTAAATAGCCATGCCATGGGATGATAACGAAAGCCATTTATCAGGATCAGCACATGCTGCGGATCAAGACCGCGAAGAGTAACGGGTTCATTGAGTACTTCTCTTGATACAGCAATTGATGGAGCAAGGAAATTCAACATTTGTGTGATCGTGATCTGACCTGTTTCTGTTAAACGGCCATATGAATAAACGTCTACGGGAACCGGTGTAGTGAGATTGTTTCGTTGAATCCTTGAACGGGAACCTATCATCACCTCTTCCAGCAGATCATTCAGCATCAGTTCAAAATCAAAATGAGTTGTCTGGCCCGCTTCAGCAATCATCGACTGTTCAATTTTTTTATAACCCACATGAGTAATAATGATTGTATGTCTTCCGGGTCTTACTGAAAAAGAAAAGCTGCCACTTTGGTCCGTAGCCTTCGTCTTTTCGCCTAATGAAACAGTCGCTCCCTGCAAAACCTGATCGCCATGCCTTACCCTGCCTGCAATGATAGCATTTTGCGAAAAACAAATGCTACTCACAAAAAGAATAATCAACAGCAGAAGAATATTGCAGTCAAATGCTCGTCTCATAGTGACAAGGTTTCAGGTTGCAGATGAAGCGTTTAATATCCTGCCTACATCATGTTTATAAAGCCGTCCGATGGGTAGTTCATGTTTTGCAATCTGAATACTATCGGCATTAAAGCTTTCGATTTTGTTAATGGCAACAATATAGGATTTATGGATCC
>DASVAM010000487.1:0-2164 GCA_036376375.1 Chitinophagaceae bacterium | reverse complement strand
GTACCTGTACGGTCGAACTGAATGGCAGTTAACAATGTTGGATAACCGGGAACAAAAAAGTGTCCATTCACCGACGGAAAAATCCCAACAAGGTAAGCAGGTGGTAAACCAAGTGATAATCCAAGCGGCATTAGCGCCTTTGTTGTGGCTGCCTGGCTGAAAAGTAAAATACTCAATGTGAACAAGGCAATTGCAAATGCCCATGGATAGGATGTAACCAAATTACCCAATGTACTCTCAATCACTTCTGCATTATGATTCATAAATGTGCTGCTCATCCATACCACCCCAAATACGGCAATCGTTGCCTGTCCGGCAGATGCAAATAAACTTGCCTTGGTTACTTGTGAAGCTGTTGTCTTACAGAAAAGAATGATAAGTCCGGCCGCAGCCAGCATGATCATCATGATCATAGAAGGGATCTGAACTTGTCCCGAAGCATTCACCGCGAAATTGGGTGTAAATCCTTCGCCTGCGAACGTTGGTAATAACGAAGGAAAAGAACCAATCAATACCACACCCAGTACTGCCGCTGCAAAAATTGCAACAGATCTGGTTGCGCCCTCTTTAAGAGCAAGAACAGTGTCTTTTGAATCATCAAGATTCTTTGCAAAAGCAGGATCTTTCATCCTTTCTAAAAACTCAGGATCCTTATCCAGTTCTTTTCCCCTTTTCCAAACAAATAAAATACCGACTATGACACCGATGATAGTTGATGGGATACAAATGAGAAGAATGTCTGCAAGCTTTATTCCTGCCGGTGCAAGAACGGTTAACAAGGCCGCAGAAGCAGCAGAGACCGGGCTTGCTGTGATCCCCATATGTGCAGCCGTTACGCTCATACTTAAAGCTCTTTCAGGACGAATTCTTTTTTTAATCGCAACTTCAGCTATGATCGGCATGATAGAATAAGATATATGTGCCGTACCTGCAAACAGGGTGAAGAAATAGGTTACCAGCGGACCAAGAAAAGTGATCTGCCCGGGTTTGCTTCGCAGTAATTTGCCAGCAAGATTTACCAGGTAATCCATACCACCTGCAGCTTGTAATGCGGCAGCGGCAGTCACGACACTTAAAATGATCAGCATGACTTCAAGCGGTGGATCTGAAGGCTGCATTTTGAATGCGAAGAGCAAAATGAGCAAACCGATCATTCCCATTACGCCCAAACCAATCCCCGACATTCTTGCTCCAATAAAAATGCAGACTAATAAAATGGCGAGTTGTAAGAAGATCATATCAGTTAATTTTAGTGTTTGATCAATGCTCGTTTCCTACGCCATTAATTGATGGTTAGCTGGAAGCGAGCCTGGAATATTTGAACAGCCCCTTTCATCTTATAGCGCTCAAGAACACCGTAACCATAGATAAATTCTGTTCGTACAAACTTAGACATATACCAATTTATCATTGGAGTTATTCGCCAGAATCTACCTCCCTGAATGGCTCCATCGTCAAGGTTTAAAGATGAAAAACGAAGAACGGCTTCCCATTCACCCCATCCACCTTTAAATACGGGTTTTGCTACTGGAACAAATCCAAAAATGTTTCCCATCGTATTATAAGGTCGTCTTGTTTTTGTAAATATATAGGTAGCAAAAATATCCCCGCCAAAAAAACTATGATCGCTGCTACTGCTTGCATTGAATTTGTGAACCATAACTTCCGAGCCCAACAACAGGCGGCCGGTGCTATAATAGACCTCCCCTCCAATATGAGTAGAATGATCTGCTGCAAACGTACCTGTATTTATTATTTGAGGCGCCGGGTTGGATTCGGGTCTCGATCTTAATATTATTTTTCCGTCTACCGTTTTACCATAACGAAGATTAGCAGCAATATGCAGCAAACTGCTTTTTTCTTTATTATAAAAAGGCACCCAGCCGATCCTAGCATCATACTGCCATGCATATGTTGAAAATGACTGATCTTTTGAAAGAATGTCATTAAAGTAAGCAAGATTCCAAAATATTTTCGATTTTGCCTCATATCCAAAATATTTGATACCATCTGCCAAAATCGGAATGACGTCCAACGCCATCTGTCTTTCCGCAGTCCATGGAGAATGGCCATTCATTACTTTCACCATCGAATAACCCTCCTTTGTGCGGCCAATAAAAATATGGCCGAACAGTTTAGGCACTCCAATAGTGAACCCGGTTTC
>DASVAM010000472.1:0-4373 GCA_036376375.1 Chitinophagaceae bacterium | reverse complement strand
AGAAATATAAAAGCCTTGCGACGATTACATCTCTTGCCTTTCACCCGAAAGCAAAAAATTATTTCTGATCTGGCAGGTCTTCTGGCTTAGTTTTAACTGAACACCTTCCCGCTGATGAACAATTGGTTCTATCAACAGTGGTATGAAGATTCAGCAAGTCAATGGTCAATAGTCAATGGTCAATAAGAATTCACCATTCACCACTCACCATTCACTACCTTACAGCTACGGGGATAGCGTCAGATTTCGACTGACTTCCCTTTTAATCAAATTGATTAATTATTCAGAAACTTCAGGTAATATCTCACAGATGACGCGGATGTCCACAGATTATTTCTGTGAAAATCTGTGAAATCAGTGAGAATAATTAATCAGGCAAAGAACCAAATCGGAAGCAAATGTAGGGAGACAGGTTTTGAAATCAGGAATAATTTTAAACACATTTTTATGTTTACTTCAATACTCCAAATAAACCTTGCAGAAATCTTGCTGTCTTCTATTCCATCTGCAGTGAAGCAGCTATGAAAAGCACCCACGATTGTTTATTTTTGATAAAGGGCAGTCCGTTTTTGATCATTATTTCGTTCTAAAAAAATAGTATGAAGAAAATAGCATTCATCTTTTCATTATTTATCATAACCCTGGTTGTGTCTTGTGGCAAGGATCCTGTAGAACCCAATAATAATTGCGCGACGCCAAAGTCGTATAGCGCAGATGTAAGCCCCATTATTCAGTCTTCTTGCGCAATAAATGCGGGATGTCATGCAAATGGAAGTACAAATGGACCTGGCGCACTTGTTTTATATGCAGATGTCTATACTGCAAGAACTCAAATTCGAACCGCTGTGGCAAATGGCACCATGCCAAAGAACAGCAGTTTAACGAATGAACAAAAAAATGCGATCATTTGCTGGATCGATAGTGGTGCGCCCAATAATTAGTGGCCATCGATACGCAATATCATTTGAAATTGAAATGCAGTGCAATACCGCCGGCAAAATTGAAAGTGGAGGCAGCATTATAATATCTCCCCCCAAACCCATTAATATCATTTCCCAGGCTGTACTTTTCGTCAAGGATATTATCGGCGGCAATAAAAAGCTCCAATAACGTTTTTGGATGAAGGTTCTTTTTCCAACCTGCCCTTGCGCCCAATAAATTATAGGACGAAGCATAGTCCGTGTTTGCGTCATTCAATGGGATCTTATCAGCATAATAATAATTTATGTTCAGGTAAATCCCATTCCTGGTTCCAAGATCAACACCCGCAGCAACTACCTGGGGCGGTACGCTAGGAAGTTTATTACCTGAATAATCATTGGTCACTTGCTTAAAATCTTTATAGGTAAAATCATTCCAGGTATGACTTAGCCATATTTTACAATTAGAAACGAACCCTGCTGAACTCCGGGTAAGCTGCCAGGAGATAAAAGATTCGACGCCTAATTGTTTGGTGCTGCCGGCATTTACAAAATAATCCGCCCCGCTCGCATCTCTTCTCTGCACGATGGTATTATTTAAGCCAAAGCGAAACGCATTGATGTCAAAATAGATCCTTCCACGGTTAAAGCTTCCACGAATGCCAGCTTCATAATTGATCCCCTCTTCAGCATTAAGATCCGTTGCGATAATCCCACTGGATGGTAACAACTCCGCAGTGGTCGGCGGTGAAAATCCCCTGGCGATACTTGCATAAGCAGAAAAGCTTTTGGCAAACTGTTTCAGGATTGCCAGTCGGGGCGCGGCTTCATTTTCATATTTTCTTTTTTGTTCGATAACCGGCGTGGCCGAAAGGCGGGTAATGGTCAGGTTCTGTGCATTGATGCTGAGCCCGGCAGTAACGAGCCAGTTTTTTGCAAACTCAAGCGAAGCTTGTGTAAACGCAAAGAATACACGATTATTGATCTCATCATCTGTTTGTAGCGTGTCAGGATCACCTTGTTTATTTGAATAAATTCTGACGGATGAAATTCCCTGTTGAAATTCTACTCCTGCTATAATGTTCAGTTTTGTTTGTTCGCTAAAATTTTTTGAAAACTCAAAAAATGAACGACCACCTGTATTTGGTTCGTTGGCCCTTCCATAGTTGCGCACAGATGGATTCAGCAAACGGGTTGATGCGCCATAAAACGAAGTTGTATTCTGCCAGTGTGGAGAGAACTTTTGATTAAATGTGATACCCGCTAAAAACATTTTTTGATAGATCGCCGCTTTACTTTCAACCGCACCAGGAAAAGGTCCGACAGGTGGCCTTGCTGCTCTTGGATTAGCATTGTACTCAGATAATGTCAGAGCTCCCGGGGTTTGGTAGAACAAATCACCCCAGAGAAAATGTGTTGTGATCCTGCCTTTATCAGATAGATTAGCATTCAGATCCCATGTAAAAACTTTTCGATCAAGCTCTGCATTATCCCGGTAGCCATCGGACGATAGCTGTGAATAGTTCAACGTATTTTGTACCGCATCGGTGCCAAGCCGCAAATTTGTATTTAAGTTGTTAAGCGCCCAATGACCGGCGCTAAAGTCAAATGAAAGCCCGGGCTGCCAGTTGGCCTGGTTTGTTTTTAATAATAAGACACCACCTGTACCCGCACCGTATAAACTGCTGCCCGGTCCTTTGATCACCTCTGCTGACTGAATATTATAAAAACTCAATTGATTCAGATAGGTATTGCCGCCCGGATCGGTATATGGGATGTCGTTATAATAAGTTTTTACATTTCTTACACCAAAAGGTGAACGTAGTGAGCTACCACGAATATTTAGACGATAACTTCCGGGAGAACGTTCTTCCATGCGAATACCGGGATTGGTATTTAGAGCAGGCAAGAGGCTCGTATTATTAAAATGTAATAATTGTGTTTTATTAATAATTGCTAACGATGCAGGTACCTGCATTAACTTCCTGTTTTGTTCGAAGGCTTTTACAATTACTTCCTGCAGGACCTGTGAGGAATCGGACTCGGGTTGTTGCGCATTTAAACCACTTATTGTTACTAAAACCAGTACGGTTATCAGGAAATGTTTCATATACATAGGAGGGTAAAGTTAACCTCAATATTCTTTATCTTCCGCTTATGAAGTCAAATAAACTTGAACTTTTTCCTGTTACGATGATCGTGATCGGTCTGGTAATAGGAATGGGAATTTTCAGGACCGCCAAGGATGCTGCCAGCGCTGCTTTGAATCCAACCATCTATTTCACTGCATGGGCGATTGGCGGTCTGATTGCATTGTGCGGAGCACTCACTTATGCAGAGATCGGTTCAAGATACCCGGTGACGGGCGGTTATTATAAAATATTCTCTTATGCATTTCATCCTTCAATTGCCTTTGCCCTGAACTGCGGTATCCTTATTTCAAACGCAGCTTCCATATCCGGAGTTGCCCTGATAGGCGCAGGTTATATTACGAAAGTACTGCTCGGGCCGGATGCTGCCAATTGGATAAAGGTGGCAATTGCCATGGTGGCCATCATCCTTTTTTATGGAGTAAATATGCTGGGATTGAGGATGAGTGCCAGGACGCAATCAGTTCTGATGTTGATAAAGATCGGCATGATCGTGCTTCTTATTATGGGCCTTTTCTTTCCGGCTGCTTATGACAATACACCATCGTCAGCAGTTCAAAACAGCGAGATCAGCTGGCAGCAATGGATCTCTTCTTTTGGAGTTTGTTTGATAGCGGTATCATTTACTTATGGTGGTTATCAGCAAACGATCAATTTTGGGAATGATGTAAAAGAACCGAGCAAAAATATTCCCCGGGCAATTTTCATCGGTATTGCTGTTATCATCTTATTATATATGGTCGTCAATATTGCTTATTATAAAATTGTCGGTTTTGACAATATGAAAACAACCGGTGAGATCGCATCGGTGGTGATCGGCAAAATGTTTGGACAGGATGGAGCCAATGCATTTTCGTTGCTTCTTTTTCTTTCGGTATTGGCCTATGTAAATGGTTCATTGCTCAGCAATCCACGGGTAATGTTTGCCATGAGTGAGGACGGGGTGCTGCCTTCATTTCTTAAGATGAAGAGTGAGAAAAAGGAAGTGCTGGTGGCTTCGCTTACCGTGTTCTCACTGATCTGCGTTATCGTTTTGTTCTTTGCCGATACATTTGAAAAGATATTGAGCTTCTCGATCTTTCTTGATTCATTTGGTATGTGTACCTCGGCCGCCACCATCTTTATGTTGAGAAAAAAGACAAAGCATCTTGATGGCACAGGAGTTTACAAAATGAAATTATTCCCATTACAGCCACTGGTGTTTATTGCCGCTTATGTTTTTGTTTGTATAAACATAATTTTAAACACACCTTATATTGCTTTGACGGGTGCTTGTGTACTAATTGGACTAATGTTACTTTAT
>DASVAM010000108.1:0-2239 GCA_036376375.1 Chitinophagaceae bacterium | reverse complement strand
TTTACCGGGTATGAAATAATCCCGATTTTATTGAGTAATATTGTCTCTTAAAATCCGCCTCTTAGGAATGAACCGCCAACAAATCCTTGTCTCTAGCCTTTTGTCTATTGTCTGTTGCTTATTGTCTATTGTTTCCTTCTCTCAAAAAAAACCAGCTTACGTTTCGGGAAAAGTATTGGATGAAAATGAAAACCCACTCTCAAATGTTTCCGTCGTCATTCTTGGACAGCAAAAAGGAATTGTTACATCCGATTCAGGTACGTTCAGATTAAAAGTAACAGCAGACCGTGCATTTGCGATTGTCTTTAGCTATACTGGATTCAAGTCTCAACAAAAGAACTTTCTCTTAAATGAAAGTGAAGAGGAGACCATCGTGATCCGCATGGAAAGAGAAGGCAAAGTATTGGAAGAAGTAATTGTTACTGATCAGCGTGACAGAAAAGAAACCGGCCTGATCCGTCCCAATCCAAAATCCGTTATCAATCTTCCGTCGCCTGTAATGGGTGTGGAAAGTATGATCAAAGTTTTTGTTGGCTCTAACAATGAACTTACATCTCAATACTCTGTTCGTGGCGGCAGCTATGATGAAAATCTGATTTATGTAAATGATTTTGAAATTTTCCGTCCATATCTTGTTCGTAACGCGCAGCAGGAAGGTTTGAGCTTTATAAATCCTGAGATGGTTCGTAATATCAGTTTTTATACGGGCGGTTTCCAGTCAAAGTATGGCGATAAGATGAGCAGTGTGCTGGATATTCAATACAAGAAACCCAAACGCTTTGGTGGTTCTGCGTATGTAAGCATTTTGGAACAAGGTCTACAACTTGAAGGTATTTCGCATAACAATAAATTCAGTTACCTCGTTGGAGTTCGAAATCGTAGTAACAAAAATCTGCTAAGCAGCCAGGAAACGCAGGGAAATTATCTTCCTGCTTCTACTGATCTGCAGGGTTTGCTCACTTATCAATTCAATACTAAATGGCAGGCTGAACTACTGGGAAATATTTCCAATACAAAATTTACGCTGGTGCCGGAATATAGCCAGCTTACATCGTCTGTCTTCTCTCCTTATTTCACCGCAGTACTCGGACTCGATATATACTTTGAAGGACAGGAAAGAGATCAGTATAAAACAAACATGCTTGGCTTATCCATCATCAATCAACCAAAAAAAGATCTGCGATTAAAATGGATGGTCTCCAGATTCGAAAATGATGAAGAAGAGAACATTGATATCGCCGGCGCCTACCTGTTTGGTGAAAGAGATTTTGATAAAGCAAAACCGACATTCGGCTTAATTGTAAACCCTCTGGGGGCAGGAGTATTTCACAATTTCGCCCGGAATAAGCTTAACATTGAAAATTGGAATGTATCACATAAAGGAGTTCTTGATAAAGGAAAAAATGTTTTTCAATGGGGGATCGGTTACGATAAAACAGCGATTGCTGATAAATTAAATGAATGGGAATTCCAGGATTCTGCCGGCTATTCACTTCCTTACAACCCCGCGATTCTACAGGTAAACAAAGTCATCAAATCAACAGCTGACCTCGACGTCAATAAGATCTCAGGATATTTCCAGGACAATTTGATCTTTGGTGATACGGCCAATTCATTCACGTTGCAAGCCGGTATTCGTTACAATTACAATTCACTCAACAATGAATTTTTATTGTCACCAAGAGTGGGTGCAAGCTGGCAACCAAAAGGCGGTAAGGATATCATCTACCGCGCCGCTGCCGGCATTTATAACCAGCCGCCATTTTATCGTGAACTCAGAAGATATGATGGAACGGTAAACACTGATCTGAAAGCCCAGAAAAGTTTCCAGGTCGTTGGTGGCTTTGACTACAATTTTAAAAAGACCAATAAGCCCATGCGCATAACCCTGGAAGCGTATTATAAAAAAATGTGGGATGTTGTGCCTTATGACATCGATAATGTCCGCATCCGCTATTATGGTGAGAACAGCGCTAAGGCTTATGCTTATGGAGTTGAAGGGAGATTGTTTGGAGAATTAGTAAAAGACGCAGAAAGCTGGATCAGTATTGGATTAATGGACACTAAAGAAAATATCAAAGGTGATTTTTACAACGAGTATACGATCGATACACTTAACCAGGTAATCGATAGTTCAACGGTTGAAGGGGGATGGTTTCGCAGGCCGACAGATCGGACGCTTACATTTGGCATGTTCTTCCAGGACTACCTCGCTACCAATAAAAATTTCAGAGTGTAT
>DASVAM010000464.1:0-2791 GCA_036376375.1 Chitinophagaceae bacterium | reverse complement strand
ATCTGGTTCCACAATTCTCTCGCGGGTATTTTTTTCATGACCCGTCCATCCATTCTTCCTTTTAACTCCCAGTCGCCATCATCCTGTAATACCTTGAAGAACTCATTCGGAATACGGACGGAGTTGTTGGAGTTCTGACCGCTAACTGTTCTATATGCTTCGCCCTCATAATCGCTGGGATAACCGGCAGCGATCAGCGCGGCTACTTTTTTTTCTTCTTCAACTTTCCAGTTAACAAACTCAACTATTTCCGGGTGATCAAGATCAAGACAAACCATTTTAGCAGCCCGACGTGTAGTGCCACCGCTCTTGATAGCACCGGCAGCCCGGTCACCGATTTTCAGGAAGCTCATTAAACCAGATGATGTGCCTCCCCCGCTCAATTTTTCTTTTTCACCTCTTAATTGAGAGAAGTTTGTACCGACACCGGAACCATATTTAAATATCCTTGCTTCACGCACCCACAGATCCATAATGCCGCCTTCATTCACGAGGTCATCGTTGACACTTAATATGAAACAGGCATGTGGTTGCGGACGTTCATATGCCGATGTAGATTTTTTTAATTCTCCATCATTTTGATCCACATAATAGTGGCCCTGCGGTTTTCCCTTTATGCCATAGCTTTCATACAAACCAGTATTAAACCATTGCGGGCTGTTCGGCACACACATTTGATTCAATATAGAATAAACAAGCTCTTCATAAAAAACCTGTGCATCTTTTTCTGATGCAAAGTAGCCATAACGTTCACCCCATACTCTCCAGCAATTGGCCATACGATGAGCAACCTGTTTTGCGGAAGTTTCACGACCAAGACTTCCGTCTGCCTGTGGTACACCTGCCTTACGAAAATATTTTTGGGCAAGAATATCAGTGGCGATCTGGCTCCATTGTTTTGGAACTTCAACATTTGTCATTTCAAATACCACTTCACCGCTCGGGTTACGAATTACGGAAGTACGGTAATCATATTCAAACATGTCAAATACGCTTACATCTTCACGAGTGAAGCGACGGGGGAACTGCAATCCCGCTTCGCGGGAAGCTTGTTTTTTAATGGGCATAGTAATTAAAGATTTTGTCGGTTCTTGGTTGTCCAAACCTTTCTGGCGAAAGGTGTAAACGAAAATATTTTTATATAAATGAATTTCAAACCCTCAAATATTAACAATTGTGGAAAAGGGAAGTGAAAAAATATATAATGCCCCACAGTAGCGACTTTCAGGATTTTTGCACAACTGTTATCACATTTCATTCAAAAAAAATTTTGGTAAATCAATTGAAGATTTGTAGCAATTCATTTCTCCTATGAAAACAAGAATTATTCCAGTTTGTTGACAATTTCATATTAAATTCTTCCTGTGAAAAATCATAAACCAAACCCTTTAAAGCTTGTTTTTCCCTCGTAATCTATTATTTTTGAAATGCATAAAAAGCCGAAAAGTTTTTGCATTTTTGCATTTGTAATTTGCCCGAATGAAGCAAGGAATTTACCAATCGCTACAGCTTAGAAAAACGCAGGGAAAAAAATCTTTCGCCGTTCTTATTGATCCGGACAAGGTATCCCCGGGTACTCTCCAAAGGAGTCCTGACGGACCTTTGGAGAACAATCCCATGCTGGACGAATTGATCGATCTTTCTCTGACTGCTAAAGTTGATTATTTTTTTGTAGGGGGTAGTTTAGTCATCAGTAATCATCTTGATGAGGTTGTTCAATACATCAAAGCCAATTGCAAAATACCGGTGATACTTTTTCCGGGTAGCCCCAACCAGGTAAGTAAATATGCTGATGCCCTTTTATATCTTTCACTGATATCAGGAAGAAATCCGGAGTTATTGATCGGCCAACATGTAGTATCTGCCCCTTTTGTAAAAATGAGTGGTTTGGAAATAATGCCTACGGGGTATATGGTTGTGGATGGCGGTGCGCCGACAACGGTGTCTTACATTAGTAATGCTTCTCCGATACCTGCCGATAAAAATGAGATAGCTATGTGTACAGCAATGGCCGGTGAAATGTTGGGCATGAGATTGATTTACATGGATAGTGGCAGCGGCGCCAAACGTCCCATTACAGAAAGTATGATCGAAGCTGTTGCAAAAAATATTAAAGTTCCGCTTATTGTTGGTGGTGGTATTACCAATCCTGAAAAAGCTTATTTAAATTGCAAGGCCGGTGCAGACGTGATCGTTGTTGGAAATGCAATTGAAAAAGATGCCTCATTGATAAAAGAGATGGCGGCTGCCATTCATAGCGTTCCGGTCAAATTATAATTTAAGATATTAGATTTACGATTTCGGATTTAAAAGATAACTTTCAAATAAATCTAAAATCTCAATCCGAAATCTAAAATATCATCTCAATTCCTCAACCTTCACCCGACCCGGTGTATCCTTTCCGGCGACAATACTTCTCGAAGATCATTGACCTGTTCTTATTATTGTAGAGACAGGTCATGCCCTGTCTCTACATCAAATCCAAGGGTGCGCACTAATGACACCCTGTCCCCTCCTTCAAACCGCAGACAAAAATCCTTAGAAATACAATTTGGCCATGCTGCCTTCATCAGGCATATTGAAATCTGTATCTTTAGAAATACCATTTGCCATGTCCGATAAATTCAAAAACAAATACCGCATCGCATCTGCGCGGCTATCAGAATGGGATTATAGCAGTAATGCCGCCTACTTCATCACTATCTGTACAGCCAATCGGGAAAACTATTTTGGAACTATCATTGACACGAAAATGCACTTATCAATTATCGGTGAACAAGCATTCAAATGC
>DASVAM010000443.1:0-9894 GCA_036376375.1 Chitinophagaceae bacterium | reverse complement strand
CGTACTTGCTTTCCAATTACTGCTTCCTGAACAAGAATTTTTCGTGTCGATCATTTCGAGTGTCCATCCTCCATCACTTTTTACTGTATTTTGATACCATGATAATGAATAACTGACTGCATGAACTGTTAAACCGGTATTATTTTTCAAATAAAGCTGGTCTGCTTCATTGTCCAGCGATGGGAAACTGGTTACGGAGATCACTCTTCCATAAAGCTGCATGGCAGCCACTGCGCTGCCGGTACAAACAATGACAAAACTATCAGGCGGCAAAATAAAATTGGGCATCGGGCCGCTTTGGCCTGTTGCATCACCTATTCTCCAGTTTTGAAGGTTAATAGGATTTGAAGACACATTTCTTAATTCGATCCATTCAATGGAGGGTAAACTGATTTGAGGAGAGGGGTCAGCCATTATCTCATCGATCACAACATCGTAGCGGTTCTGTGTCAATGAATAAAGCGGAAGAAAAAGCAGGATAAGTAGTGGCTTTCTCAAACGCATTTTTCAAATTATTAAATCCCTCTCAAATAAACGTTAGTGATAGGAACGAAAATTCGTTTAATATTTGGGAAAAAAAGTTTTCAAACCTATCTTTGCCACTCGCTATGATAAATAAGAAACATACAAAACGCACAAAAAAACATCCTGCCTAGGCGGAAGGTTATAGCGTTCTGTATGTGATCATATAAAAGCTTGAAGCCTTCCAAAACGGGAGGCTTTATTTTTTAACCTCACCCCCAACCCCTCTCCTGAGGGAGAAGGGGAGTAAAAACAAAATAAAAAATGAAAGTTGCAGTAGTCGGGGCCACGGGGTTGGTTGGCACCAAAATGTTACAAGTTCTCGAAGAAAGAAATTTTCCGGTAACGGAATTAGTTCCTGTTGCCTCTGAAAGAAGTGTTGGTAAAGAAGTAGAGTTTAAAGGAAAGAAATATAAGGTGGTTAGCATGACGGATGGTATTGCAGCCAAACCAGCTGTTGCAATTTTTTCTGCAGGAGGGAGTACTTCGCTTGAATGGGCGCCAAAATTTGCAGAAGCAGGTATTACTGTGATCGATAATTCAAGTGCATGGAGAATGGACCCGACGAAGCCGCTGGTTGTTCCCGAGATCAATGCTGATGTCCTGACAAAGAATGATAAGATCATCGCAAACCCAAATTGTTCTACCATTCAAATGGTTGTCGCATTGAACCCTTTGCATAAAAAATATAAAGCAAACCGTATTGTAGTAAGCACTTATCAGAGTGTAACCGGTACCGGAAAAAAAGCCGTTGATCAAATGATGGGAGAGAGATATAAAGCGGTAAAAGGCTTGAATGGTGAATACGAAATGGCGTATAAATATCCCATTGACCTGAATGTAATTCCGCAGATCGATGTATTCCTTGATAATGGATATACAAAAGAGGAAATGAAAATGGTGAATGAAACAAAAAAGATAATGCGGGATGATTCAATCCGTGTGACAGCAACGACAGTGCGTATACCTGTAATGGGTGGCCATAGCGAAGCTGTAAACGTGGAGTTTGAAAAAGATTATGAACTTAACGACATAAGAACATTGTTGCAGTCTGCACCGGGAGTTGTATTAGTTGATGATCCTTCTACGCAACAATACCCGATGCCAAAAGATGCACATGAAAGAGATGAAGTGTTTGTAGGAAGATTGAGAAGAGATGAAACGCAGCCAAAGACTTTGAACATGTGGGTGGTGAGTGACAATTTGCGTAAAGGAGCAGCTACCAATGCTGTTCAAATTGCTGAATACTTACTTGCGAAAAATTTATTGGGCTGATTTATTGAGACTTCGAATTGAGGTCATCCAATAAATTTTGAAGCAAGCTTCTCAAACCTGTAGGAGTTTGCTTCGTCCTTAATATTTCCTTCAAAAAAGCTTGCGAAGGGTTCGTAAGCAAAAATTTTGAAGCAAGCCCCTCGATTCATTTGTTTAATTTTAAGAAATGAATCGAGGATATTTTTATATGATGACCAATAAACATAACACAGTCCTTTACTGCGGCGCAACAACTGATTTATATAAAAGGGTTCAGGAACATAGAAGTGGAGTTTTTGATAATAGTTTTACGTTAAGATATAATATTGATAAACTGGTTTATTTCGAATCTTTCACCGAAGCCTGCGATGCCTTTCTAAGGGAGAAGCAAGTAAAAGCTGGTTCAAGGAGGAGGAAGCTCGATTTGATTGAAAAGACGAATCCTGAATGGAAAGATTTATTTGATCTTTTGAAAGATTATCAAGGAGAAGAGCTGATTCGCATTAAAAGATTGCTAAGGTAACAGGAGATTGCGTCGCCCCGGAAGATACCATAGAATGGTTGACTCTACCGGGGCTCGCAAATAATTATCTCTTTTTCCTTTTTTCTTTATACGGGAAATTCTCACCAAAGTCATCGGTGATCCATTCAACGATGACGTTAGCAGGGGTATCATAATCAGTGGAACGTTTGTAATTATCATTCCATAAAGTTTGGTTATCGCTCAACAAATTACAAGTGGCATAGATGTCATAGGTTTTGCCAACTGAGCTGGGTACCGGTACTTTTGATCCCACGCCAGTTTTATAGATCACTTGTTTTGCAACGCCAACGCCGTAGGAAGCTTCATCGCTCATGTATCGTTGTTTACGGATATTCATCCTGATCACCGCATCAACACCTAATATAGTAGCCAATTCTTCATCATTCTTTTTCCAGCTTTCACGAACGGAAATATTATTTTCTTCAAGTATTTTTTGAGTTGTATTGATATCCTGAAAATTTACTGTTGTATAATATTTCTTTGTATTGGCATGATTCAGAATGCTGTTCATTAACGCATATTGAAAATCGATGCTTTCTCTTTCCTCTGATTGTGCAATTGCCTCCGGTGTCAGATTTTTAGGAAGCTTACCGGTTAGTGTTACCTCGGCGGGGAGAATAGCCACTACCTTGTGCTTCTCTGTTTTTTCTTCAAAATTACCAGCAGTATAATATTTATTACTACAGGAAAACAGGAAAAGAATAGAAACGGCGGTAAAGCCTGAAAGTAGATGTTTTTTCATATAGGGTCGGTTTTATGATACTAATATACAACAACGATATGGGCCCTCTAAGTAGTATGGCAACCGTTTAACTTTTCCCTTTGTTGTTTAAAAGTTAAGAAGAAAAAATCCGCAGTAGAATTACCTTTAAAGGGATAAAATTGAGCATCCTCTTTTTCCATTGCGGCGGCGAAGACCTGGTTGTTACTAAAATTCAGTAACGCCAGCTTGTAATATCTGCCCCCTGGGGTGCCCTGTTTTTAATATCTTCAGCCCATTTGGGAATAAACATCTGGTGATAACGCAGACGACTTATCCAAATAGGGTTGTTCTGATCACCATTCCAGCAATGTTCAGCACGGTCACCATAATCAACTTCACAATTACATTTTGGATTGTCCAATTTCTTGATCATATCTTCTGCTGTATAGACTGCATTATTCAAATAATAATTATCCATATCGCCAACATAAATATGAATTTTTCCAGCAAGTTTGTTTCCAATTCTTGACCAGTCTCGTTGGATGATATGTACCAGGTCATAATTTTCTTTCCAATATGCTGCCACCTGCTTATTAATTTTACCATTGTATTTATCAAAAATTCTTTCGGGGTACCCATCTTTACCAACGGGTGAATAAACTGCTTCCCAAATATCCCATTGATCGCCGCTGCGGCTTTTTGTACCTATTGCCAATTCGCGATGATTCATATCTTTTATCATCGTATTTAAATGACCCAGGTAATTTCGATGACCCGGCCTGGCCACTTTTCTAAACGGACCTTCCCGGTAATAGGCATTTGAATCTTTATAAATATCGATCGTTGTGTAATGACGGAAGTCGATCGGATCAGGGCAAGCAGCATAACAACCATTGTATTGATCAGGATAAAAAACCTGCGCCGCCAGAACTTCCCAACCACCCGTACTGCCGCCATACATGAATCTTGACCAGCCTTGTCCAATGCCGCGAAAACGTTTTTCAATTTCAGGTATCAGCTCATAAGTGATAGCATCGCCATAAGGCCCAAGATTAGCGGAGTTTACTGCATACGAATCATCATAATATGGATTGGCATGTTGTATCTCTATTGCGATCACTCTTGGAAAGTTGGGGCCGGTCCATAGCTTATAAAAATTATAGGCTTCCTGTTGAACGGTTTTGTTATAACCAATTATGTTGAACCTTGCGTTTGTATCCGGTTTTAAATTTTCATCAGGTGGTGTTGTTCTCCACCCGCCGAAATCTGAGGGAAAGTGCCCATGAAATATAGCAAGCGGGTATTTTACATCCGTATGTGAATCCCATCCTTCGGGTAATAGAATATGTGCACCAAGATGCATTGGCCGACCCCAGAATTCAGTAAGAAGTTTGCTTTGAATTTTAATATGCTTAATATATTTCGTGTCTTCAGGTTCTTTGATTGGAGGAATAATTCTGGTGAGAGCAACATTGTATGCAATCCTGGCTTTTGGATTAAAATTTATTTTTGCGGGAACGGAATAAAAATTTCCCGGTGCTGAATTCCAATGCTGACCTTCTCCTCTGTCCATTGGCAGTTTTACAACATGTCCATCCTTTCGATGAAAAGTTTCATAAATATGAAACACGGCTTGTATGTTATAATTGCCGGCTGGTATGTCGGAAATTTTTTCAATAGGGTAACCAAACACATTCAAGTTGATCGTTTTTACCGTGTTCGGCTGCCAGCCATCCACATCAACACCGAAAATTTGCTGTGTGGTGGGCGCATCATTGATCTGGTTTCTCGGCTCGCCGGAAAAATTTTTGGAGAACATCAGTAGTAGTCTTCCATCAACCGGTTTCTTACTAATTGAATCGGGCAATTTGATGGATATCGTTTGTGAAAAAGCAGTTGCAAAAAATAAAATCAGAACGGTGAATAATAAAAGTCTTCTCATATTGGTGGTTTAGCTGAGTGATTCATTGATGAAATCGATCAATGGCTGCAAAGCTGCAAATGCTGTCGTTGTTTTATTGACAAGATCTTTTGACGTAAGATCAGTGTCTTTTATAGGGGTCATGGCAACAAAGCTTTTCATCTTCAAATAGGTGGCAGCCGGGTTGTCCGGCTGGTATCCTTTAGGCACGCGACTAAGAACATATTCCGGATCGTGTGAAAGATCTTTGTATACAGCTTTGAATTTTTTTGACGTAATGATCTTTTTAAAGGCATCAAGATTATAGTCGATCTCCTGTCTTACTTTATTTAATTCGGGTGGCATCGGCATCCATAATCCTCCGCCCACGAAACATTGCCCGGGTTCACAATGAAAATAATAGCCGGCAAATATGGATTTCTTTCCGCCCCGGTTAATATAGGCACCCATATTTGTTTTATACGGCGATTTATCTTTTGAAAAACGAACATCACGGTTAATGCGGAACAAACAATCTTTTGCTACAATAGATTTTATAGCAGGATCACTTTTGCTATGCTTATCGATGACGGTCTGAATAAATGACGCAAAATCGTTTTTGGCGGCTTCATATTCTTTTCTATGAGTATCAAACCATGGCTTATTGTTATTTTTTTTCAGGTCTTTTAGAAATTTCAATGTCGATTGTTGAAGCATAAACCACGATTATGGGATTGATTACCTCTTCCCGGCAGGCCGGGATTTGAGGAAATAAATTTAATGAACAATATTTTATCAGCTCCTTTTATTTGAAATGATCCTGCACTGCTTTTTTGCCATTCCTGATCAGGATATCTATTTCTTCTTTTAATAATTTTCTTACTCTTGGCTGCACATTACCATCGCTGATCGATATGGTCCTTTGCCAGTCAATGTCTGTAAGATCCTGCCGGTTCAGATTTTCAATAACAATGCTGTAGAACGCTTTGAAATAATCGTTTAAGTTTCCAATTTCCATCGCGGCGAGTTCTTTGGAATGCTTATCATTTTCAATTTGAGGATCGTGATCGAGCCGGAAGCCGATCGTATTGGTGTCGGGGGTTTCTTTATCAAATATATGGATCGGAAAATTCTCCGTAATGCCTCCATCAACCAATACATCCAGACCATTTGTTTGCTTTGGATGATAGATCAATTTCCCGGTACTATCAATAAAAATAGGTTCAAAATATAGCGGAACGCCAGACGAGATCCTTACAGCATCACGAACTTTCATATTGGGAAATGTCTCCCTTGAAAAAATAATTGTTTTTTGTTTTGTAAGTGATGTCCCTGTAATGTACAGATCTTTAAAACCTTTCAGATAAAGTCCCTCAAATGTAATATCCGCATTTCCGGTTTTTTGCGCTATAATGTTTCCCAGCCATTTTTCAATTTTTCTTCCTTTATACCAACCATAATATTTTTTTGTCCTGTTAATTCCACCAATAAAAAAGAACCCTCCGTCATTGAATTTTTTGAACTTTGTTGTCGAAATAAGTGATTCAATATCTTTTCCTGAATAGCCAAGTGAGATCGTTAAAGCAACAATAGCTCCCGAAGAAGTGCCGCCAACCTTTTCAATATTACTCATCATGTTCTTTGCCTCCATTTCCTGTATAGCTCCACAGTATGCAATTCCTCTGATGCCTGCTCCTTCGAATACAAGATTCTTAACGATGGTTTGTGCCTGGCCATTTATGAAATAAAAAGCCAGTAATGGAAAAAGTAATAAACTTTTTTTCATAAAGAAATGTAGATTGGTAACGCTGAAGTCGAAGGGCAGAAAATTAATTCAGCATTTTTAAAAATTCGGCCTCTGAAATTATTCTGATACTGTTGATCTTTTTTGCTTTTTCCAGTTTGCTTCCGGCATCTTCACCGACAACGAGATAATTTAATTTACTACTTACACCACTAAGGATCGTTCCGCCATTTGCTTCCACCATTCCTTCTGCTTCACTCCTTTTCAGGGTGGGTAATGTGCCGGTAAATAAAAAAGATTGACCCGTAAGATTACCACCTGTTGCATGTTCCTTCTTATCGTTCTTTAATTTTAACCCAAGCTTTTCCAGCTGCTGGAGCATTTTAATATTATCCTTGTTGCGGAAGAAATGATAAATGCTACCGCCAACTTTGGGGCCAATATCCTCAAGGTTTTGCAGATCTTCCAAAGAATAATTTTGAAAATCGAGTAAATGGTTCACAGAACGGGCTAATGTTTTTGCAGTGGTTTCTCCCACAAAACGAATCCCTAAAGCATAGATCAACCGATGAAGCGGCTGATTTTTTGAATTGCTAATGGCTGTTTGCAAATTGGTGACCGACCGATCACCAAAGCCTTCCAGTTCAGAAATTTTTTTATAATCTAATTGATAGATACCGGGAACATCACTTAAGAAGCCGAGATCAAAAAATTTTCTCACATTGGCGTCACCAAAGCCGCGGATATCCATCGCATCTTTACTTGTAAAATGGATGATGCGTTCAACAACCTGCGCAGGACATTCAAAATTTACACATCGCCAGACCGCCTCGCCTTCTTCTTTAAATAATTTGCTTTTGCAAACAGGGCAATGATCAGGAAAATGAATTTTCTTTTCCCTGCCATTTCTGACTTCAGGTAATGACTTTACAATTTGTGGAATTACATCCCCTGCTCTTTCTATCAATACCTGGTCGCCGATGCGCAGATCTTTTTCTCTGATGTAATCTTCATTGTGGATAGAAATGCTGCTGACGGTAACGCCACCGATCCCCACCGGCTCTAATTTGGCAACCGGTGTAACCGCACCGGTTCTTCCCACCTGGAACTCTACACCCTGTAATTTGCTTGTCGCTTGCCTTGCTTTAAACTTACAGGCAATTGCCCAACGGGGATGATGTGATGTCATTCCCAGTTTATCCTGCAGGGCTACATCATTTACTTTGATCACCATGCCGTCAAT
The DNA here is from genome assembly GCA_036376375.1 of Chitinophagaceae bacterium. Lineage (GTDB taxonomy): Bacteria > Bacteroidota > Bacteroidia > Chitinophagales > Chitinophagaceae > VBAS01. Next base: position 1,984 of record DASVAM010000443.1, on the reverse strand, counting down.
TTCATAAGGAAGATCATCCCGCATTACTTCAAACTCATTACAATATTTTATTACTGCATCAATTCCTTTTAAAATTTTCTTTTCTTTTTCCGGGCTGCGGAAGCCAAGCTCCCATAGAACTTCTAAGGAACCCGAATGCTGATCAAGTTCCTTTGCTGCTTTTTTACCACGTAGTGTTGTGAAGTAACTGATGTTATAAACAAATGCTTCCAAACTTCTTTTTCCAACTTCTTTCGGATCCTTTATTCGCAATGTTCCTGCCGCCGCGTTTCGTGGATTAGCCAATGGTGGTATGCCCTGTTCCATCAATTGCTCATTGTATCTTTTAAAATTATTTTTATTGATAAGCACCTCTCCTCTTATTTCCACCTGTTGTAATCCATAGTCGGAAAATTTTGCCGAAAGGGGAATGCTTTTTATTTGCTTAATATTTGTTGTGATCTCGTCTCCTTCGACGCCATCACCGCGGGTAGCACCTCTCACCAAAAGATCATTCTCATAAATGAGAGAAATACTGGCACCGTCGAATTTCGGTTCCACACAATATTCAATTTTATTTTCTCCGGTTAACTCCCTTGCTTTCCTGTCAAAGTCAACAAGGTCATCAGTATTGTAAGAGTTGCTGAGCGATAGCATCGGTACCAAATGCTGTACTGTTGGAAAATCTTTTGTAAGCCCTTTTGCCACTCGTTGTGTCGGTGAGTCTGCTGTAATAAGTTTTGGATTTTCTGCTTCAATCTTTTCCAATGCTTTATAAAGCTGGTCGTATTCAAAGTCTGAAATAAGCGGGTCATTCAAAATATAATAACGGTGTTCATGAAAACGCAGCACCCCGCGGAGTGAATCAAGGTCCTTCGTCCCGGTATCCTTCTTCTTAATCAAAGCAGTGGTCTCGGCTTGCAGCTTCTTTGTTTGGTCTTTGCTATACATTGCTGAAAGTTAAGACAGTAAAAATAATTTTTTGTGCCTGGAAAATAGGCCCGTGAAAAAGTAAAGAACCGCATCGTGTAATTTGTACACAAAACCTATCTTTAGCGTCCAAAACTTACCAATGAAAAGAACATTTCTGCTGCTTTGGGTTTCTCTGTTTGCAAATTTCTGCAGGTCACAACTACTCAGCTGGAATCCCGAATTTCCGAAGGACAATGATAATGTAACGATAACTGTTGATGCCACGAAGGGCAACCAGGGCTTATTAAATTTTGCCGGGAATGTTTATGTGCACATTGGTGTCATTACAAATTTGAGTACGGGTCCGACCAATTGGCGCTATTCAAAATTCACATGGGGTTCCACTGACGCAGCCGCCCAGGCCACTCCTGCCGGCACAAACAAATGGTCCTATACGGTTAATAACATCCGAACTTTTTTTGGTGTACCGGGCGGTGAAACGATTTTGAAAATTGCGATTCTTTATCGTGCAGGGAATTGCACTGATTGTGCTGCACAAAGAAACGCGGATCAAAGTGATATGTATGTCCCGGTGTATGATAACGAACCCGCCCTGCGATTCAATATGCCGCTGATGCAACCTTTGTATAATCCGATTCCGGAACCCATCAATAAAATGGTGGGTGAAAATATAACCATAACTGCAGTGGCAAGTGCTGCGGCTAATATGCGATTATTATTAAATGGTAATGTCATCCAAACTGCCAATAGTGCAACAACGATCAGCAGTACTCCAACATTGACAACAGCCGGCAATCAGACGCTGGTAGCAGAAGCAGTTGTTGGGGCCGTGACAAAAACAGAAACAATAAATTTCTTTGTCGCCGGTGCTCCAACGGTTGCAGCATTGCCCACTGGTGTTAGAGACGGAATTAATTACGAAGCAGGAAACACGTCTGTTGTGTTGGTTTTATATGCACCCGGAAAAAATCGTGTGTCGGTCATAGGTTCTTTCCCAGGCGGTAGCTGGAACGAACAGACGACAAATCAAATGAACAAAACACCCGATAATAATACATGGTGGATACGAATA
>DASVAM010000404.1:0-2655 GCA_036376375.1 Chitinophagaceae bacterium | reverse complement strand
CATTGAACTAAATGAGAAATATCTTTTCATGAGTATAAGTGTTTATCCGCAAGCTTCCACCAATTTTTGTACCATGCTAATAATTTCAGTTTCCTGATTAGCCTTAACCCAATTTATTTCCTTGTCTTTCTTAAACCATGTCAGCTGACGCTTTGCATATCGCCTGGTATTCTTCTTTATTTCTTCAACGACTGCCGACAAAGATATTTTACCATCAAGATGTTCAAATATTTCCGAATAACCCACAGTTTGTAAGGCATTAACATCGCGATGATCCAACAACGACTTTACTTCTTCAACAAGACCTTCCCTGATCATCCTTTCAACCCTTGAATTTATATTGGCGTGAAGTTTATCTTTGGAAAGTTCCAATCCTATTTTAATTATCTTAAAATCTCTTCTTACTTTCTCATTCTTTCTGAAACTAAGTATCGATCGTCCTGTCGATTCGACCACTTCCAGCGCCCTCGTCATCCTCTGCGGATTTTGTATCTCTCCAACTTTATAAAACTCAGGATCTTTTTTCATGACTTCTTCCTGTAACCATTGTAACCCACGTTCTTCATACTCCTTAATTACCTTTTTCCTTATCGATTCGTCGGTTGAAGGAATTTCATCGAGTCCTTCGCAAAAAGCTTTGATATAAAGACCCGTTCCACCTACCATGATAACAACGTCGTGTTTTTTGAAAAGCTCATTTACTTTATTCAATGCATACTTCTCAAAATATGCAGCATTGATGTTTTCGTTAATGGAATGCGAAGCAATAAAATGATGAGCAACTTCTTTTAACTCATCGTCAGATGGCCTTGCCACGCCAATCTTTAATTCTTTATAACATTGCCGGCTGTCGGCAGAAATGATCTCAGTTTGAAAATGTCTGGCAATTGAAATCGCTACGGAGGTTTTACCGACGGCGGTTGGTCCGCATACAATGATAACCGTTTTTGTCATGGGGAATTTCAAGAAATGTTCAATTTTTTCTAAGGAAATGGCTGCCGGACGATTTTATATTCTCTGGTCAATTTATCTCTACAGTAATTGAGCATTGAACATTGAGTATTGAGAATCGAGTATTGTCCGAAAAAACTCTTTGGAGAGTATGATTTCTTTATATCTCTTCTTCTTCAGACGCAATGCCATCCTCGCCCAATCCCGCATCTTCACCTTCCTCATCTTTCTCTGCAAAGCCTTCGGCCCCCTGGCCCAGGTCATACTTCTCTTCCACATCAGCAAATTTTTCTCCCAGCAATCCCTTCGTACCGTATTGACTGGGCGCTATTCCCTCCGTGCGGATCGTGGCCGGATAACTCAGCTTTGCATTTTCCTCTTTGGATACATTGATCAGTTCGACCATAAAACCCCAGTTCTTGTTAAAGTCATAATGGTAAATGAACTTCTGACCAGGATTTTTTATTTCACTTCCAACGGTCGTGTCCTTCATTAACAGGGGCGCAGCTTTATATTCTTTTTCATACACTTCTAATGATATTTCCCTTCCCTTCTGCCAATGATCGTTACTGCGAAAGAAAGTTGCCTTGTGTTTGTTGTCAAACTCATAGGCCCTTAATATCGCCTCGTGCAATTCAAAAAAAGTTTGCGTGTGACGGATTGCCACGTCACGATAAATACTGTCATCGTCTTCAAAGTATATCCTGAACTTCAGTATTGCCATATATCAAAAATACGATTTATGAACTAAGTCACGTCATCTCTCAGGAACGAAATCCTGATTTTACCGGTTTTATATTTAGTTCATTTGCTTTGGCAAGCATGAACTCATATGCGTCATCATAGTTATTCGGTATTACGCCATCAAGTATTGCGTCTTTTATAGCATCTTTTATAATACCAACCGGTTTCGATGGCTTTAAACCAAAAATTTCCATGATCATTTCTCCATTGATCGGTGGTTGCCAGCTCCGGATACGATCTTTCTCTTCCACTTCTTCACAACGCTTTCTCACCAGCCTGAAGTTTTCCATAAACTTCTTCACTTTCCATTTATTCTTGGAGGTAATGTCTGCCTCACAGAGCATCATCAATGCATCAAAATCCTCGCCAGCGTCAAACAATAACCTTCGAACAGCAGAGTCCGTAATATTTTCTTTTGTTAAACTTATAGGACGAAGATGCAGCTCCACCATTTTACGGACAAACCGCATTTTTTCGTTGAGCGGAAGTTTCAACTTTGTAAAGATTTTAGATACCATCCTTCCCCCAACAGCTTCGTGACCATGAAATGTCCAACCATGACCCTCTTCAAATTTTTTTGTTACAGGTTTGGCAATATCATGCAAAATGGCGGCCCATCGAAGCCATGTATCATTTGTTTTTTCTGAAATATTATCAAGCACTTTCAATGTGTGATAAAAGTTATCCTTATGCCCCATTCCATCTTTATATTCAGCCCCGGCAAGGTCCACCATTTGCGGAAAGATAATGTGCAGCAGGCCTGATTGATACAACAGATCAAAACCAATTGACGGCACAGGGCTGTCCACGATCTTTATCAGCTCATCAGTTATTCGCTCCTGCGACACAATGGATATACGATCTGCACCGTCTTTAATAGCCTGGAAAGTTTTTTCTTCGATGGTAAATCCAAGTTGCGAAGCAAACCTGATTGCCCGCATCATCCGAAGCGGATCATCA
>DASVAM010000397.1:0-4341 GCA_036376375.1 Chitinophagaceae bacterium | reverse complement strand
GTACGGCCCATCCCAACCTTCCCGAAGGGAAGGAGATCTGAACACAAGGCCAGCTTTATGAAAATGTTGATTGATCCGATACCAGTTGGTCAGTCAGGAATTGTAGATGAGATTTTTTATTAAGAGTTGAATGAAAAACTAATGTCCGGCAGTTCTCCCCCTTCGGGGGAGTTAGAGGGGGCCGGGGCTTTATGAACAGGAAACTTGTCATACTCGGCGGTGGAGAGAGTGGTGTCGGCGCTGCTTTGCTGGCAAAACAAAAAGGATATGACGTGTTTCTTTCGGACGGAAGTTCTTTGAAAGAGATCTATCGCATGGAATTGCAAATAGCCGGAATTGAATTTGAAGAAGGGAAGCACAGCGAAGAAAGGATCTTCAATGCCGATGAAGTAGTAAAAAGCCCCGGCATTCCCGAGAAAAATGAAATGGTGCAACAGATAAGGGCAAAAGGAATTGAGATCATTAGTGAAATAGAACTGGCCTATCGGTTCAAAGGAAATAGTAAAGTGATCGGCATTACCGGCAGCAATGGAAAAACAACGACAACAGCATTGATCCATTACATCTGTAAAACCGCAGAAGTGGATTGTGCCCTGGTTGGAAATATCGGTTTTTCATTTGCCAGACAGGTGGCGATGGATCCCAAACCGCTGTATGTAGCAGAGATCAGCAGTTTCCAGTTGGATGATATCAAAACATTCAGACCGGATGTGGCAATACTTACCAACATTACTGAAGACCATCTTGACCGCTATGAATACAAGTTTGAAAATTATATCGCAAGCAAATTCCGTATCGCTATGAACCAGACAAAAAATGATCACTTCATTTATTGCCTGGATGATGAAGTAACTATGAAATATTTAAACCAGTTCAATATTCAATCAAACCAACTGCCAATCAGCATGAAAAAAGAAGTACTAAAAGGAGCATTTATCAAAGACGGGGACATGTATGTAAGAACAGGAAATGACTATGTAAGCATGAGTGTCTATGATTTTGCATTAAAAGGAATACACAACCAATATAACACGATGGCCGCATGTGTAGCAGCGTCAACGCTGGAGTTAAGAAAGGAAAAGATAAGAGAAGCGGTTACCACTTTTCAAAGTCTTGAGCACAGGATGGAACCGGTGGCAACCATTCGTGGTGTGGAATTCATTAACGATAGCAAAGCAACAAATGTCAATAGTACCTGGTATGCATTGGAAAGCATGAACAGGCCCACCATCCTCATCCTGGGAGGAGTTGATAAAGGAAATGATTATTCATTGATCACCGATCTGGCAAAAGAAAAAGTAAAAGCGATCATTTGTCTCGGTACCGATAACCGAAAGATCCACGAGGCCTTTGGAAGCATAGTAAGCCCTATTGTAAACACGGGCAGCGCCTCAGAAGCCGTACATGCTGCCTTTCATTTTGCAGAAAAGGGTGATGTGGTATTGTTAAGTCCGGCCTGTGCAAGTTTTGATTTATTTAAAAACTATGAGGACAGAGGGAACCAGTTTAAAAAAGCGGTGAAGGAGTTATAAAACCCCTGTCCCCTAAAGGGGAACTTAGATCGGGGTTTTCATTGTGATGTTTGAAAAGTTCTTCATTGATGAGTGTGATGATTATGTTACCAGCAACATTGCTACTATGAAGCTTTAGTTGCGTCGCACTCTTGTACACCTAGTTCTTTATTCAGTATGAATTGCACAGGCTTTAGCCTGTGTATTTAAAAAAGGAAAAAACAAATTAAAATTCCCCTTTAGGGGACAGGGGTATGACCGAAGCATTAAACATACAACAGCAGATCAGGAATTTTGGTGAAAAAACCAGGGGGGACAAAGTGATCTGGGCACTTGTGATCCTGTTGGTACTTGCATCATTGCTGGTGGTTTATAGCGCCACCGGTTCACTTGCCTATAAATTATATCGCGGTAACACTGAAATATACCTCTTCAAACAGATAGCCTTCATTACGATCGGAATGGCCGTGATTTATTTTGCGCACAAGGTCAATTATACGATCTGGTCAAAAGTGGCCTATTTCCTTTTCCTGATCTCTATTCCCCTGCTCATCTACACGTTATTTTTTGGTGTAAGAATGAATGAAGGCAGCCGCTGGATCCGCCTGCCGATCATTAATATGACAATGCAGACTTCCGATCTGGCAAAGCTTGCCTTGTTCATGTATATCTCAAGACAAATAAGTAAGCGGCAAAATGTGATCAAGGATTTTAAGCAGGGTTATTTGCCGCTGATCATTCCCGTTGCTATTGTTTGTGCATTGATCGCTCCCGCCAATCTCTCTACTGCGCTATTGCTGGGGGCGAGTTGTTTGCTTTTATTCTTTATCGGGAGAGCAAACACAAAGCATTTATTAATCACAGTGGGGATTGCCTGTATCCCGATCGTTATTTTAATTATAGCAGCCGTGGTTCGTCACAACGCTGGTGGCGATGAATTAACCGGTTCCAAAAAAACCTCTTCCGGATTATTTGCAAGAGCCGACACATGGATAAATCGTGTGGAAGGATTTATATATGGAAGCAAGCAATCCATTGACGATGATGCATACCAGGTAACACAAGCGAAGATTGCCATCGCAAAAGGAGGTTTAGTTGGCGTGGGTCCCGGCAATAGTACACAAAGAGATTTTTTACCCCAGGCTTACAATGATTTCATCTATCCAATAATAATGGAAGAATATGGATTGATAGGAGGAGCATTTATTCTCTTTATCTATTTGGTGTTTCTATGGCGAAGCATTCGAATATTCAAACGTTGTCCCTATGCATTTGGCGCATTCCTGGCATTGGGACTGAGTTTCACATTGGTGATACAGGCTGTTGCAAACATGGCAGTAAGTGTGAATTTATTCCCCGTAACAGGTGTAACGCTTCCTCTGGTGAGTATGGGAGGCAGCAGTTTCTTATTTACATGTTTTGCTATCGGGATCATACTAAGTGTGGCAAGAAATGTAGAACAGTTGGAAGGAAAGAATAAAGAGGTAGCAGTAGAACAATAATCAATAGTTACTAATTAATAATTATTGATTATTAAAGAGAATGAAATGAGCAAACGCATCATAATAGCAGGAGGAGGAACGGGCGGGCATATTTTCCCGGCAATAGCAATTGCCAACGCCTTGAAAAAAAAAGATGGTTCAATTGAAATATTATTTGTTGGAGCGAAGGGAAAGATGGAGATGGAAAAAGTTCCGCAAGCCGGATACAGGATTGTCGGATTAGATATAGCAGGGTTCAACAGGAGTTCTTTGATAAAAAATATTGGGTTGCCTTTTAAGCTCGTTAAAAGTTATTTCCAGGCAAGAAGGATAATGAGTGAATTCAAACCTGATATCGTGGTTGGGGTTGGCGGGTATGCCAGCTTTCCAATGTTGCAACTGGCACAGCAGAAAAATATTCCCACTGTGATCCAGGAGCAAAACTCATTTGCCGGAAAAACAAATATGATACTGGGAAAAAGAGCAAAGAAGATCTGTGTGGCGTATGAAGGAATGGAAAAATTTTTCCCGAAGGAGAATATTATAATAACAGGTAACCCTGTAAGGGCTACGATCTCAAATTCGATCGTGACAAAAACAGAAGGCCATAATTTTTTTCAGTTGCATGCGAATAAGAAGACGGTTTTTGTAGTGGGAGGTAGTCTCGGCGCAAAATCGATCAATGAAGCAATTGATGAACGCTTAGATGATATACTCCATGAAGGACTGCAGCTGATCTGGCAAACAGGGAAACATTACCTGGCCAGGGCCAGAGACAGGGTTGCTGGCAAACCGGGAGTTTGGGTGAATGATTTTATAACAAAAATGGAATATGCCTATGCAGCAAGCGACATAGTGATTTCAAGGGCGGGGGCGATCGCTATTGCTGAATTGTGTGTGATGAAAAAGCCAGTATTGTTTGTCCCCTTCCCATTTGCAGCAGAAGATCATCAAACGGTAAATGCCATGAGCCTGGTCAATAAACATGCGGCGCTGATAGTGAAAGATGATGAAGCAAAAGAAAAACTGGCGTCGATGATCATTGAGTTGGCGAGGGATGATGCCAAACAAAGTGAATTGAAAAGGCATATTAGTGAATTAGCGATAAAGAACGCAGATGAAAGAATAGCGGAAGAGATTTTAAAAATAGTATAAAGAGTTTTTGACGGGTTCCAAAAAGTTCAAATACTGTCCTTATGATTTCCCCTTCGGGGGACTGCGAAGTCGGGAGTCGGTAGTCAATAATTCGGAGTCCTTTGAAGATTGATAATTGAGCATTGAGCATTGAACATTTTTAGAATGAATGAAAGAGACAAGTCCGATGAAAAAGTGAATTCAATTTATTTCAT
>DASVAM010000393.1:0-6604 GCA_036376375.1 Chitinophagaceae bacterium | reverse complement strand
ATTATTTTTTTCATAAATGTCATTTTATAATTAGTCATGCAATTAAATTTTATCAGAATGATACACGAAGGTTAAATCCAATTTGCCTGGTAGAAGATAACTGGCCACCTTCCCTGTAGAACACTTCCAGTTCAGAAGGATCAACACCATATTCTTTTGTAGTTGCCCAGATCAACCATGCATTCTGAACAATGAATCCAATATTTGCTGCTTTGGCGATTTTTGTTTTCTGCATAAGACTTGCAGGAAGACTATAGCCCAATCGTACCTCACGAAGCTTTACATAGGATGCATCCAACAACACTTCATTTGCATCACGTTGACGTGCAGTATACCAATACGACCGGGCAGGGATATACCGATTATTGGGCGTACCATTTGCAAACACTCCTGGAATGCGGATACCGCCGTTACCAGTATTTCCGCCTGCAAGTGTATAGCTACCCGGATAATCTCTCCAGTCATGTCCTTTGTCATTAATTCCGACGGTCTCTTCGGAAAGACCTGATCCTGTATTAAAGTTCCTGGTTTCAGAATAGAATAATCCACCGTTTTGGAAGTCAATAGAAAAAGTGAGATCAAATCCTTTGTATTTAAAACTATTAAACATACCACCAGTCCATTCAGGCAATACCTGCCCTATTTCCTGGTTCAGTTCATAATCGGGTAAGCCATTAGAAAGTATAAGGGTATTGCCTTTTCCATCTGTTTTCCATTTGCGTCCATAGTAGGTACCCCATTCTCCGCCAACACGATGTTCCAATCTTGTGTCATAGCGGTTTGTTGCATAAAGGTATGTTGTGATACCGGGAGCGAGTTCTTCTATTCTATTTCTGTTTTTTGCCCAGTTTAGACTGACATCCCAACTGAAATTTTTAGTTTTAACGGGTGTGCCGGTTAATGATACTTCTATTCCCTCGCTTACAATGTTACCAGCATTAATTTGGGCAGTGGTAAATCCACTGGCAGATGATACATCCACCGGTATGATCTGGTCGGTATTATTATTCTGGTAGACCGTCACATCAATTCCAAATCGATTCCAAAACCGCAGATCAGCTCCCACTTCCCAAGCTTTAGTAAGTGCAGGTTTCACTGCTCCCCCTCTAAATTGATTGCCGATCGAAACTGATGGGTTTGTTCCATAAAACGAACCGTTAGCGATTGCAATATCTAACTGGTGAGCACCCAGATCTGAACCTACTGATGCATAAGATGCCCGAACTTTACCAAAGGTCAGAAAGCTTCCAATGCTGGTTCCTTTCAATAATTCTGAGAATATGAAACTGGTGCTGATAGAAGGGTATTGATAAGAATTTTCTTCTTCCGGCAATGATGAAGACCAGTCATTACGGAGAGTAGCTTCCACATAAATCATATCCCTATATCCCAGCGAAGCCTTCCCGTACACACTATTCACTACTTTTTTTGTGTAGTCCCTGGAAACATCTGGCCTGGCGATAGATGCGGCAATGTCAAAATAGTTTGGAGAGCTAAGTCCTCCGGCAGTTCCCATTGACAACTGGCTGTAATATTCTCTGCGTTTATTAGCGCCCAGAAGCCCATCTACTGAAAAATCGCCGAATTTGTTTTTATACATCAGGTTGGTCTCGTAGTTCATTTCCTTATACTGGTTTTGCAGTATGGAATATTCGTCAAGGTTCAATCCGCCACTAGCCACACGCTGATCGTTCTCATTTGTATATCTGTTCATTCTTACATAAGACAGCAGGTTCAGGTGGTTATTGAACTTAATATTCATACCCACGTTACCTACCATTCTGTCGTGATTTTGGGTGCCAAAACTTTCTTTTATTACCCACCATGGGTTATCCCAATATTGGGGTTTACCATATACAGCAAGATTACTTGAAAAGTTGGGGTCACCTATATTCCAGGAATTAAGAGATCCATCAGGTTGGCGATATTGCCTCATTTTTTCAAGGTCGAGTTGCCGTTGAAACCATTGGTTGAAGTTCTGTGTTACGTTCAGGCCATCCAGACGATACCCTTCCAGTGGTTTTCCGGTAGTAAAACTTGTTGTGTAGATCATGTCAGTTGACATGGTTATGTATTTACCAACATCAAAAGAACCGTTTACGCCCAATTGATGTTGCTTCCGTCTTGCTTCCTCTATAATGAGTGTGCGATCCACATTCCCATATGTCATCCTGATATTATGAGCTTCACCTCCCGAGGTAAATGAAACGCTATTATTAAAATTTGTACCGGTTCTAAAGAAATTTTTTACGTTGTCAGGTTGAGCAGTTAATGGCACCAATTTACCAAATTCATCGCCAGGGTACCAACTGAAATAAGGTCTATATTGAGATCCATCCATTCTGGGCCCCCAACTTTCATCAGCACCATACTCAAGTATTCTTTGACCCTCAAATTGTGCCCACGAAGCAGGATGAGTTGTTGGTTTGTAACGAAAAATATAAAAACCCTGAGCATCAAGATAATCCCCCCCGGCCCATCCAGTTGGGTTTAATGATTTCGTATTTGTATATGATGAAGAATAGCCACCGCCATATTCGTCCTGGTAAGGAGGAATAAGAGCTAGGTTTTCAAAAGTAACTCCCAGGTTTACTTCTACACTTTGGGTTTTCCGGCGGGTTCCTTTCTTAGTTGTAATAACAACAGCACCATTTGATGCTCTTTGTCCATAAAGGGCAGTTGCTGCCGGGCCTTTCAACACCGACACATTTTCTATATTATCCATTATTACAGCAGACTGGTTTGTAATAGTACCATCTACTATAAAAATTGGAGCTTGAGGGCCTAGACCGGTAACGCCCCGTATCAGGATATCTGCATTATCGAAAGTCGAACTTGGAGAACCCACCAGTTGAACGCCGGCAACCTTGCCGACAAGGCTGCTGCTTAAATCAATTGATTTAGCCACCGTCAGATTTTCGCCTTTCACTTCCTGAACAGAATAGCCCAATGCCTTCTTCTCTCTTTTCACACCGAGCGCCGTTGTTACTACTACTTCCGTTAATTCTCCCGTGGCGAGTGTAAGTTGTACGGATAAATCATTTTCCGCATTCACTTCTTTTACTTCAAAGCCCGTTGCTGAAATTAACAATTTTGCGCCCGGAGCGACGCTAATTGAAAAAACGCCCTGGTCATTTGCAATGGTACCATTATTAGTACCTTTTTCTTTGATTGAAGCCCGTGGCAAAGGATTGCCAGATGGATCAGTAACCTTACCGCTTATGGTAGTTTTTTGTGCAAGCAAACCTGTTAATAAAAATAACAGGCTTGGTACAAGAAGTACAAGCTTTCTCATGTGCTAGCTATTTTTGGGTTTTAAAAGGCGACAAGATAAGGGAATTTGAAAATGGATTAACAAAAGGTTAATTTTTTTTGACACGCGACAATTCCTGGTGAAGAACCACCACTGGTGCGATGAAGTGGCCGCAAAAAGCCGCAAAGAAAATGTTGATGCAATTTTAGCCTGAAAACAGCGTGAAACTTTCTAAGACTTGGCTGCCATAAGTTCAAAATAATACGCAGGTATTCCTTCCCTTGAAAAAAACCTGCAAGCCTGGCCAATATCAGGTCAATTGATTTTCTGTGGATAAGTTTTAACAGTCCTTATTAAAACTATTGCCCGCCGTTTGCAATCTGTGATAATAGTTGATGGAAGAAGCATTGAAAAACTTATAATCTAAGAGGTATGAAAAAGATATTTACATTATCCATTATCGCCATTGGGCTTGCATTGTTCTTTACAGGTTGTGTAAAAAACAGGGAATATATCGACGAAAGCTATTGGCTTTCCCAGGAACGGGGAGAAGTAGTATTAAGCGATCCGTATTGCCAATACTTCGTTATTGAAACATTTGATGGTTATACAATTCTCCGCTCGTACGGAGGTTATAAGCCATCGGAAGGTTCGGTGGTGTATGGTAATTTTAGCAATTACGGAGCACGAGATTATTATAACCGATCAAATGGTACGATCTATACTGCTGAAGTAAGAGAATACTGGCTCAGCTACTACGAAGCGCAGGATGCTATTGATTATTATTGCTACTAATCGTCTACTATTTGTTTTGCAGTTGATGATAGCCTTAACAAATGATTAATTCCGGCGTTGGCTGTCATCATTCTTTTTTTTATAACTGATTTATTCCGAATAAATTCGATAAAAAAAGCCGTCGTTGGTTATCCTGATTTCGCGTCGAACTTGATTTCCTTTCCTTAAAAGTCGCCTCTATTTTTACATCGTCAAAGTATTTAGACACTCTTCGGTTCCTGCCAATCTTACGACAAAGAAATACTTGTCAATTACGATTCGCTTCCTGCCTGCATCATTACGGTTGTTTCCATTAAAAAAGCTAATTTTTTTTTTAACTATTAAACTTTATGACGATGAAAAAAGTAATGAGCAAAAACAAAGTAATCATTGTTGCATTGATGGCGATATTCAGCACATCATTTGGCATCCCGGGATCAGCTATGGAGAAGAAAAGCGATCCGCCCGGTATTCAGATCAGGTATCTTGGCTTTGTACAGAAAAACCCGGTATTTGAGATCGTCACGAATAATGCCCAGGTTGATAAATTCATCATCAGCATCAGGGATGAAGCAGGCCTTATCCTCTATTCAGAAAAATTATCAGGCAAGAACTTTTCTCGTAAGTATCGTATCGACACCGAGGAGGAAATTGTAGTGGGTGGACTTCGATTTGAAGTAAGATCTGTTAATAATAAGAAGACAGAAGTCTATGTTGTCGGCGTTACCGAAAACGTAACAAGAGAAGTTGCTTTAGTTAAAGTCCAATAACATTCATAAAAGAATCGTCCCGTTTTTTGCGGGACGATTCTTTTTATCCCGTATCCAAATTTTATTTTTTGGCTGCTTTCTTTTGCACTTCATCCAGTTTGGCTATGTAGATACTGCGGCCATGTGTGCCAAGAATTATTTCATTTTCTCTTTGGTGAATGGCAATATCATGAATAGGAACTGACTTTGGCAAACCTTTATTCCACATCATAAAACTATTTCCTTTATCAAAACTTACGTAAAGACCGCCATCTGTGCCAACATATAATATGCTATCATTTTTTGGATCCTCGCGAATTACATTTACCGGTTCATTTGGCAGGCCCGCCTGTCCTGCAGGCAGGTCTTTTCCAATTTGTATCCATGTTTTACCATAATCTTCACTTACGTACACGTACGGTAGAAAGTTATCAAAACGATAGCCGTTCAATGTTGCATACACTCTGCCTTCCATATGTTGCGATGCAACTACCCGGCTGACCCAAAGGTTATTGGTCCGGAGTTTTGAGTTTGACATTTGAGGCTTGCTTCCTTTTTTGGGAGACGCTGATGATGTTGTTTGGTTGAGTTGTTCCCAGGTGTAACCACCATCTTTTGTTACATGAATATTTCCATCATCGGTTCCTGTATAAATTAAACCAAATCTTTTTGGTGATTCAGAAATGGTAGTGAGCGTGCCATAAGGAACATCGCCTTCTTTTTTTCCATTACTCAGGTCACGCGTCATGGTTATCATCGTATCACCCTGGTTCATGCTGCGATGAAAATGATTACTCCCGAAATAAACGATATCCTGGTTATGACTGCTTATTAAGATTGGCGATTGCCAGTTGAACCGATAAGGGAATTCCCCTAATTCATGTCTCGGCGTGATCCTTCGTGTTCCTTCGCGGGTCAACCTGTTGGTCCTTGAATAATTTCCAAATTGTGAGCCATAATAGGCCGTTATGTTATCTCTTGTGTCTACCTGTACCTGCATACCATCGCCGCCACCAAGATTCGCTTCGCTGCCCGCCAATAATCCGAGCCCGGAACCACCAAATGGATTGCGTCCGGTTTGTGAGGGAACATACCAAACACCATTGTCCTGCAAACCACCATATACATTATAAGGTTTTGCATTGTCGGTAGTGATCGCATAGAATTGTCCAACAGCTGGTGTATTTGCTTTGAACCAAACCTCGCCATCATCGTAAGTGATATTGACTCCACCATCATTACCATTTATCAGATGAGCGTCCTTTTTAGGGTTCACCCACAGCGCATGATGATCCGCATGTACATTATTTTTATCTATGTTTTTCCATGTTTTGCCACCATCTGTCGATACCATGGCATTTAACCCCAGAATATATACTTTGTTCTCGTTATACGGCGATACGTATATTTTGGCAAAATAGTATCCATATGTAAAGAACATGGCGATCTCTTTTTCATTTACCTTTTTCCAGGTTTGTCCACCGTTATCACTCCGATACACTTCACAACCAATCGGGCTTGCTTCGAAACCCGTGTTGACATTCAAATAATCATAGAGAACAGTAGGTTTATACGTGCCTTTTGCCACTTCCTCTTTGATCCTGGTTGCATTATATTTCGCAGGCATTCTGTTTCTGAATAAAAAGGTATCCAGTTTTTTAGTATCCAATTGAGCAAATTGTTCCTTTGTGATATTCTTGAAATTATCAATGCGTAAAGTTGCTGTATCTTTCCTGGCCGTATCCGGTTTGTTGTTTTGATTATCAAGAATGGCATAAACGATCTGGGGATTTTTAGGATACACGCAAAGTCCAATTCTTCCGACGCC
>DASVAM010000557.1:0-2080 GCA_036376375.1 Chitinophagaceae bacterium | reverse complement strand
ACATGAATTGTGCCCGCCGACACAAAAAACTTTTTTCCCAATTCAGCATAAGAGACATTGGCGTCGTTCATCATATGGTGGATGATCTGGTGATCCAATTTGTCAAGATTTAATTTAGAAGTTGTTTCCATGATCTATTTTTTAATAAATTCAACCAAATGCAATATAATTGAATAATATCTAAATTTTTAAAATAATTATTGAATATTTTGGAATGAAACTATCAATCGGCTTATTTTTGTTCTATCAAGCTCTTTAACACGGATTGAAGGATTAGTAAGGATTTCACAGATTTGAATCAGCGAAATCCTTATAAACTCATCAGTGTAATCCGCGATTCATACTGTGGGGTGATGAAATGGCTTTATGCCCGGCAGACATGCCCTCTCGTCTCGGGGGTGGAGATAACAGGACAAACGAAAAGTAGAGCCGACGTTACCATTGGTAAGGCCGACCAGGGTTGACCACTAAACTTTGCTTTTTGGCTAACTGCTCCGTGGAGGTTCGAACCCTCCCCCTACAGCTATTTGCTCCGAGCCCCGATTCAATCGGGGCCCCCTACAGCTATTTTTCTCTCATGTGATTGTTTGTCCCGCTTCGTAGCGGGACTTTTTGTTTTAAGAATTAATTCTACTGTTTAATTAATACTGCTCCGTGCCCCGATTCGATCGGGGCCCCTACAGCTATTTTTCTCTCATGTGATTGTTTGTCCCGCTTCGTAGCGGGACTTTTTGTTTCCGCTACCTTTGCGGCCCATGGGCCAAAAAAAACTAATTCGTTTTGCTGAGCTAGAAACTTTCTCCAATGTGCTTCAGTATCCTGAAGGCATGAAAGGAAAATGGAAAGATTTCTTTCGCAACGATAACCCGATCATTCTTGAATTAGCATGCGGAAAAGGTGAATATGCTGTGGGTCTTGGACAACTTTATCCTCACAACAATTTTATTGGTGTTGACCAAAAAGGTAACCGGATCTGGGTGGGAGCAAAGAAAGCTCTGCAACTTCACCTTCCAAATGTCGCGTTCCTGAGGATTCAAATCGATCGGATCACGGAGTACTTCGGGGAAAATGAAGTAAAGGAGATCTGGATCACCTTTCCTGATCCGCAACTGAGAACAGGAAAGGCAAAAAAAAGACTGACCCATCCAAAATTCCTGCGGCTTTATAACCAATTTCTTGCACCCGGTGGCATTATTCATTTAAAAACTGACAGCCCGCATTTATATCGATTCACAAAACTGATAATTGAAAAATACAATTGCACATTTGTTGAAGACATCGGTGATCTTTATAACAATGGCAATATCAGTGATGACTTAAAAATCAAAACGCATTACGAATCCCTCGATATTGCAGAGAGCCACCGGGTCCATTACTTAAAATTCTCCTTGCCGGGAATTTTACCTGGCAAAGAAAAAGACAAAGAACTGCAGGAGTTTTTAAGAGAATATGAAGCAAGCTGATCTTATAGAAGGCATAGACTATTATTTGGATAAAGATGGCTATATCGTTCTTGCCGAAAAATACCATCTTGATAAAGGCTATTGTTGTGGCATGGGTTGCCTCCATTGCCCATACCAATATAAAAATGTGGAAGAACCTCGTCGTTCATTTCTGCTTGGACAGCAAAATAAACAATTAGATTGATCGGATTTTGACTGGTTAAACATTAGCGTCAGCACGTTTCCCTGCAGATCATCTTCACTTCTGCGCTCGTGATTAATGGCACAAAGTCTGCCTTACAATCCTAAGGAAAATTAAACCCCATGAAAAGAATACTTTTAATAGCAGCATTATTTGTTTGCCTGGGAACAGCATCGTTCAGCCAGCAAAAACAATTCAAGGACCTTATAGGTCTGTGGGAAATAGTTGGCGAGCAAAATGACAGTGCCAGTCTTGAGATCATAGACAGTTCAACTATCATCTTGAATTATATGGGTGAGAAAAAAAAGCTTACTGATTATAAAATAGATTTCCAAAAATCTCCTATCTGGTTTGATTTTTCGACCAGTGACAGCAGTTCAACCGTTAGCGTAAAAACTCTATTGGAGATCGTGAATGACAGCCTGATCAAATGGCA
>DASVAM010000391.1:0-3058 GCA_036376375.1 Chitinophagaceae bacterium | reverse complement strand
TCCCAGATAAAAGAAGTTTACAATCCAGAGGACCTTCATCCTCCACGCGGCATGGCTGGTTCAGACTTGCGTCCATTGACCAATATTCCTTACTGCTGCCTCCCGTAGGAGTCGGGCCCGTGTCTCAGTGCCCGTGTGACTGGTCGTGCTCTCACACCAGTTACTGATCGTCGACTTGGTGGGCCGTTACCCCGCCAACTATCTAATCAGCCGCACACCCATCTTCAAGCGCATTGCTGCTATAATATAAAAACGATGCCGCTTCTATATATTACGGGGTATTAATCCAAGTTTCCCTGGGCTATCCCCCACTTAAAGGAAGGTTGTGTACGTGTTCCGCACCCGTTTGCCGGTCGCCATCAACTGTATTGCTACAGTCATGCTGCCCCACGACTTGCATGTATTAAGCCTGCCGCTAGCGTTCATCCTGAGCCAGGATCAAACTCTCCATTGTAAATGTTGTTTGATACTGACCGTTAATCGACGAGTCTCAGACTCGTCGAGAAAATTCTCAAGAATTAACGTGTCAAATCGAATGTATTTCGCTTGACTTACCTTGATCGATATTCTTAGTTTGAAACTAAGAACATCAATGCTGTTGCTTCCCTACTTTCAAAGATCTTTGCCGTTACCGGCACCCCATTTTTAAATTGGGAGTGCAAAGGTAAGGGCCGTATAAATACTAGCAAAATATTTGACTAGTTTTTTTTCAAATTTCCCTGTGAAATTCAATAAGTTTTGTTAAGAACTGACCGCTAAAAATTCAAGCGGGCGGCAAAGATAAGATGGTCAACTTTACCAGCAAATTTTTAGTTCTTGTTTTGTCCACATTTCATCCTTCTACAATTCACATTTTAAAGAGCCAATCCGCTAAAAACGGGCGGCAAAGATAGGAGTGGAAGTTTACCCGCCAAATGTTTTTGACAGGCAAAAAAGCATAAACGAGTGAATCGCCTTACTGGTATGTATTTCAGAGGAAAAAATTATTTAAAATAATTCGTCGGAAAAGCTACTTCAATAAGCACCAGGCCATGTGCCGGTACAGCGAAATTGGCCAGGGTGCAATCCCTCGCCTCTATAATTTTTCTGAACGCACCAGGCTCCATCTTTCTTCTGCCCAATTTCAACATAGTCGCGGTTAACGCCCTTACCATTCCTCTTAAGAACCTGTTGGCCCTCACCTGGTAAATAAGGCACTCATTGTCAACATGCCACCTGCTCTCCTGAATTTCACATTTGAATGTCTTTACCTGCGTATTTCGTTTAGAAAACGAAGTGAAATCTGAATACTCCCTGATGATCGTTGCAGCCTCCTGCATTGACCCAATATCTAATGAATAAGGAAAATAGAAGGCCCTATCAGCAAGAAAGGGATTCTTTTTCTGATAAATATGATATTTATACTCCCTGCTAACGGCGTCAAAACGGCAATGGGCATCGTCCTCTACATTCAGCAGCGACTTTATCACGATATCACCCGGTAAAATTGCATTCAGATTATACAATAACCGCGGGTATAATTCGCTTTCAAAATCGAAATGAAAATAATTTTGATAAGCATGCACGCCGGCATCCGTACGGGATGATCCCGTTAATTCTATCTTCTTTTTGAGAAGTATTTCAAAAGCCTTTTCTATCTCAGCCTGAATGGTGTTGGCATTTTTTTGCGATTGAAAACCGCTGTAGTTAGTACCCTTATATGCTACTTCAAGAAAATAACGCATTTCAATATGGACGTAACATCGCTTTAAACCGGTTGATATAATACTCATCCTTTAATGTGGACTGAAGCGTAGCAAAGTTTTCAAGATCACTCACATATTGATAAGCTGCGTCAAAGAACTTATATTTTGATTCATCGCTAAGAAACAAGGTGCTGAGATTTCTGACCTGTATTGTTGAAAAGCATTTTGTCTTAAAGGTCTTTTTTGCTTCCGCTATCATATCATCATCATCCTTCCCCGCCGCCATTTGTTTTCTCAGCTTGTAGAAATCGTCTTCTATCGCTACCGCTTTACAATTATTATTCTTAGCTGTTGCATTCGTTAAAGTTTCATTGCTGACAGAATCAGCTGAAGCAATATCAAGAAACTTTTTTTCTTCCTGTTTGGACTGGACAGGTGGTGTGATCCGGGCGTCATTCGGAATAAGAAGCCTGATAGTATCTGCTTCTTCGCCGGAGATCATATCAAGAAAAACAAGCCCGATACCCGCAGTGGTTGAACTTTCAGATTTAAGCTTTACCACAGATCTTATATATTCAACCTCCGTATTTGCCTGGGCTATTGCCTTCGAAATCGAATCTTGTTTTTGTAATTCTTCCTGTTTCAACATTTCCGTTTCTTTATTCTTTGCGGCGACAATTGAGTCCTCTTTCATCTTTGCAGCATCATTGGATTCCTGAACCTGCTCTTTGACTACCGGCGAATCTGTTTTAGGTTTTTCATTTATCACTACGGGGGCTACTATTTTTCCCGTTTTGATATCATCTTGCTTTGATGGATTGATATCTACCGGGTTACTTTTTGCATCCTCCTTTTTTCCGGTATTCAATGCTGTTGTCTCCGTGCTTTTCTCAACCGGCTTTTCTATTATTGGCTTCTCTTTGATAGTTGAATCATCGGCAACTTTCGCGAGCAAATTTGTAAATGCATTGTCTTCCCGCTTCTCCGTTTTTACCCCCTGCACAGGAACCACGGGCCTGGTTTCGGGCATAATCGTAGCCATCGTTGTGAGATTAAAAAGTCCCCACCCTTTATCGCCAAAATTCTTAAGCAGGAACCCCTGGTCTTTTTTGTTAACAATTAATGAATACGGCTGGTCCGTTACCAGGCTTCCCTGCATTCCAATTTTCAATGAATAACTACTGTCACGAAGATTTGACAATATCAGATACCCCGATGGCGTAGAATTATATATTTTATCTCCCATACGGGCATAAAACGGTTGCTGATTATCAGTCTGCAGATAAATGAAATAAACCTTTTGAGATTTGAGGGATGCAAATGAGCAAAGCAGGAATACGAATAGTTTAAACAATTTTTTCATCGGCCTAATA
>DASVAM010000390.1:0-5704 GCA_036376375.1 Chitinophagaceae bacterium | reverse complement strand
TTAAAAATCAACCGGTTGATCTTTGAATCGATCAATTCTTCTAAAGTATCAATATAATCATGTAATAAATTTTCTTTCCATTCGTCCGGCAGATTTGCTCTTGCCTGCCATAACATGCTCGCGACATCGTATTGAGGTGCTCCTTTCATGCCGCCCTGGTAATCTATGAAGTGAATGGAAGCCCCCTCCCAACCTCCCCCGGTGGGGGAGGATTTTACCATAATGTTCCTGCTCTGGAAATCACGAAACATAAAATATTTATATTCTGTGTGAGTCAGGTAATTGCTTAATGCCTCAAAGTCATCAATGAGAGCCTGCTTATCGTACGGCTTTCTTAACGCATCTAAAAAATAATATTTGAAATAAAGAAGATCGGCCATGATAGCTTGCTTGCCAAATTCCTTATTGGTAAGACAACGATCATAATCCAGGCCTATATCACCTATTAAATGAAGCTTCGCGAGAGTTTGTAAGCTCTTTTTAAAAAGAGAATATATATTGTCAGTATAACCCTCGGATTCCAACCGGTCGATCAGCGAAATATCACCAAAATCTTCCTGCAAATAAAACATGCGGTCTTCGCTAATGGCAAGAACATTTGCTACCGGTAATTTTTTATCAAAGAAATTTTCTGAGAAGTAAAAAAAAGTTTCGTTCTCTTTTATGTTGGCGCCATAAGTTCCGATAATGGAAGATCCGCTCTGTTCATGAACACGAAAATATCTTCTTTCGCTTCCGGATTTGGGTAATACGTCAATTGAAGCAGCTTCTTTACCACGCCATTTTTTATATAGCTCAAGAGTAGAATCGATAATTTGCTGCATAGGAGCAAATGTAATAAACCTCACCCAAACCTCTGAATTGATCTCATTTGGAACAATTTAGAATCAATAGTTTGTGTTACTAACGGACCCGCCCGGCTGACGTTATTTAATTCCAAAACTGATGATAACGAACGGTCGGACGGGCATTAGCTTTTTCTTTTATTTTTGCAATTCGTATGGCGTATACTCCAAAGAACAAAGTCAGGATCGTTACCGCTGCTTCGCTTTTTGACGGGCATGATGTTGCTATAAATATTATGCGTCGCATCATGCAATCAAAGGGTGCAGAAATCATTCATCTTGGTCACAATCGATCTGTAAAAGAGATTGTGGAAGCAGCAATTGAAGAAGATGTGCAGGGAATCGCGATCACCAGTTACCAGGGCGGACATGTGGAATTTTTTAAATACATGAAGGATCTGCTTGAGGAGAATGGTTGCGGACATATAAAAATTTTTGGAGGCGGGGGTGGTACCATTTTGCCGGAAGAGGCCGATGAACTGCATAGATATGGTATCACAAAGATTTATTCGCCCGATGACGGAAGAAAAATGGGTTTAGACGGAATGATCGAAGATGTGATCAATAATTGCAGCCCCCACCTATCCTCCCCCGGTGGGCGAGGAGATTGGCTACAGTCTGATTTTTGGCAAGCATCAAAAAAATGGAATGGTCGATTGCCATTAAACGAGTTGAAGGATATAAGAAAAATCGCCAGGGAGATAACAATGTCAGAGTATGGAATAAGAAGCGAGTGGATTGACGGAGATTCGACAACAGTAAATCAATTTGAGTCAGATCCAATTTTATATGGAAGGTTGAAACGGTTCGCCTTGTCGCATCGCAAAGAACCGACGATTGCTGAGGGAGGTTTGGTGGGGGCGCCAGTATTAGGTATTACCGGAACCGGTGGTGCCGGTAAGAGCAGCGTAACCGACGAGATCGTTCGTCGCTTTCTGACAAATTTTACTGAAAAAACAATAGCAATAATTTCTGTTGATCCTTCGAAGAAAAAAACCGGTGGCGCATTATTGGGCGACAGGATAAGGATGAATTCCATTTCTCATCCGAGAGTTTATATGCGATCACTTGCAACAAGAGATGACAATACAGCATTAAGTGGTGCCGTGCAGGAAGCAATCGATATATGTAAATCGGCCGGGTTTGATTTTATTATTTTAGAAAGTGCGGGGGTTGGTCAAAGTGATGCAAGCATAATTGACCATTGCGATGTCAGCATGTACGTAATGACGCCTGAATATGGCGCAGCATCACAACTGGAAAAGATCAACATGCTCGATTATGCTGATCTTGTTTGTGTAAATAAGTTTGATAAAGCCGGTGCCCTGGATTCACTAAGTGAAGTAAGAAAACAATATAAAAGAAATCACCAGTTATTTACAGCAAAGGATGAAACGCTGCCGATCATCGGTACGGTGGCCAGTAAATTCAATGATGATGGGGTGAACCATCTGTTTGAGCTGCTGTTGAAAAAAATTGAAGAAAAAACCAACATAACCTTTGGTGATTACCATCCTGCCTTAAGCGAGACAGCAAAGGTATCACAGGCAATTATCCCGTCAAACCGCGTTCGGTATTTGAGTGAGATAAGTGAAAATAACAGGAGCTATGATCAATTGGTAAAAGAACAGGCTGCCATTGCATCAAAGCTGTATCAATTGCAAGGTGTTTTAGATCAGTTAAAGGATTTTTCATTTGCACAAGGATCACAAGGCTACTCTTCAGCCGTACTTGAAAAGATGAGATTGTTTTATGAAGAGCAATTGACACCGGTAGCAAAAAAATTGATCACTAATTGGCAATCAAAAGTAAAAGCTTATGAAAAAGATTATTATGAATACAAGGTGCGTGATAAAGTGATCAGGCAGGAAATGTTCAGTAAAAGTCTGTCGGGTACAAGAATTCCAAAAGTTGTTTTACCAAAATATAATGATTGGGGTGATCTGTTACGGTGGCAGGCACAGGAAAATGTGCCGGGTTCTTTTCCATTTACGGCCGGAGTCTTTCCACTAAAAAGAGAAGGCGAGGATCCGACAAGAATGTTTGCTGGTGAAGGTGGACCGGAAAGGACCAATAAACGTTTTCATTATGTAAGTATTGATCAACCCGCCAAAAGGTTATCAACCGCGTTTGATAGTGTAACTCTTTATGGAGAAGACCCTGATCATCGTCCTGATATTTACGGAAAGATCGGTAATGCAGGCGTAAGCATTGCCACCGTTGATGATGCAAAGAAATTATACAGCGGTTTTGATCTTTGTGACCCGAAGACATCTGTCTCCATGACAATAAATGGGCCTGCTCCAATGTTACTTGCATTTTTTATGAATGCAGCAATTGATCAGCAGTGCGAAAAGTGGTTGGAGGTGAATGGTGCATGGTCAATGGTGAATGATACCCTTAAAAAGAAATACGCTGCCAACACCCAACCGATATACAACAACACATCATCACCAGGTAGTCTGCCAAATGGAAATAATGGATTGGGTTTGAAATTACTTGGGCTGAGCGGCGATGAAGTTTTGCCTAAAGAAGTTTATGAACAATGCAAACACGCAGCCTTGCAGCAAGTAAGAGGTACGGTACAGGCAGATATTTTAAAAGAAGACCAGGCTCAGAACACCTGTATTTTTTCCACTGAGTTTGCCTTAAAGTTAATGGGCGATGTACAGGAATATTTTATAAGACAAAAGGTTAGGAATTTTTATAGTGTAAGCATCAGTGGTTATCATATTGCCGAAGCGGGTGCCAATCCTATTACTCAATTGGCATTTACATTGGCCAATGGGTTCACTTATGTTGAATATTATTTAAGCCGCGGCATGAACATTGACGATTTTGCTCCCAATCTTTCATTCTTTTTTAGCAACGGTATGGACCCTGAGTATAGTGTGATCGGAAGAGTGGCGAGGAGAATTTGGGCAAAAGCGATGCGCTATAAATACAAAGCGAACAAACGGAGCCAGATGTTGAAATATCATATTCAGACATCGGGAAGAAGCTTGCATGCCCAGGAAATTGATTTTAACGACATACGAACCACGTTACAGGCATTGTATGCCATCTATGATAACTGTAATTCGCTGCATACAAATGCTTATGATGAAGCGATCACTACACCAACCGAAGAAAGTGTAAGAAGGGCGATGGCCATCCAGTTGATCATTAATCGCGAATTAGGTTCTGCAAAAACAGAAAATTTTACACAAGGAAGTTTTGCGATTGAGGAGTTAACTGATCTTGTTGAAGAAGCTGTTCTCACTGAATTTGATCGTATTACTGAACGCGGGGGTGTGTTAGGTGCCATGGAAAGAATGTATCAGCGTAATAAGATACAGGAAGAAAGTCTGTATTACGAGCACCAAAAGCACACCGGGGAATATCCAATTGTGGGTGTCAATACTTTTTTAAATAAACAAGGTTCTCCAACAATTATTCCCAACGAAGTGATCCGAAGTACGACAGAGGAGAAAGAACAACAGATAAAGAATCTCCATGCTTTCTGGCAACGAAATGAAAACAAGTCCCGCGAGATGCTGACGCGATTGAAGAACGCTGCTATAAATAATGAAAACCTATTTGAAGAATTGATGGAAACCGTAAAGTACTGTTCACTGGGGCAAATAACGCATGCTCTTTATGAAGTCGGAGGGCAATACAGACGAAATATGTAAATGGTAATTTCTCGCAGCGAGCGCAAAGTTAAAAAGCGACGCAACGAACAGTAGCTAATTTTCAGATCGTTACGTTCTTTGCTTTCTTAGCGTTCTCAGCGGGAAAACCTTTTTGAGACAACCCCCTTTTATAGCTTTTTTAGTGAGTCGGACTCGGCGTTCGTGTTACCGGTGAATGTTGCCCCTCTTTGATTTCTTCGATCATTTTTTTATTGAAAGCATCAAGATCTTTTGGACTTCGGCTGGTAACTAAACCATTATCAACTATCACCTCGCGGTCGGTCCAGACAGCTCCTGCATTCATCAGATCGGTTTTTATTGAAGAATACGAGGTCATATTTCTTCCCTCCAGCATACCGGTTTCAATTAATAGTTGTGGTCCGTGACAGATCGCAGCAACTGGTTTGCCTTCCTGTAAAAAATGTTGAGCAAATTCCACGCATTTTTCATTCAAACGCATTTTGTCAGGATTCAAAACACCGCCGGGCACCATCAATGCATCGTAGTCGTTAGGATCAGCATCATCTATACTGACGTCCACAGGTAGCTCAATTGACCAGTGATCATGCGCCCATGCTTTTACTTTATCTTTTTGTGGGGAAACAATTTTTACTTCCGCCCCTGCATCTTCCAATGCTTTTTTAGGACCTGTAAGCTCTACTTCTTCAAAACCGCTTTCGGTAAGGATAGCGACCTTTTTGCCGTTCAGAGTTGTCATAATAAAAATTTCAGGTTAAATAAATTGATACATTACTGTCGTCCAAAAATGATACCACAGGATCAACGATCATAGTTGAAAATCTCAGTATTTTACAGGCGAAATATATTTTCATGAAATACTTATACTATCTCAGCATTTTTTCTTTTGCATTATTGGTAGCCTGTTCACCTAATTTGTATAAAGAAACAAATCGCAGCTATAAAAAACAGGTAAAAAATTATGCAAAGCTTTTGCGGGAATACCCGGTGAAAGATTCGGTTGGGTTATTATATGCTGATACCTGGGTAGGCACCACAAATTTTTCAATGCGGCGTCCCAACTTTGTTGTTATACATCATACTGCGCAAAACAGCTGCGATTCGACTTTGCGAACATTTACTTTGCCAAGGACCGCTGTCAGTGCACATTATGTGATTTGCCGTGATGGTATAGTTCATCACATGCTCAATGACCTGTTACGGGCA
>DASVAM010000556.1:0-7904 GCA_036376375.1 Chitinophagaceae bacterium | reverse complement strand
CGAAGCTCTTTTGCTTTCGGCAATGTTTTGTTATAAGCATCGGCCTTTTCTCTTTTTTCTTTTCTCGATCTTAAAACATCAAAATATGTTAGCTGGTCTTTCTTTAGCCAGTCTTCCTGTTGATTAAGACTTGCAGGGGTGTTTCTTGCAGGTTGATTACCTGTTTGCAGGTTAGTGAGCTGTACAGTTTCACCTGATGTAATATCCCATACATATAAATTCTGGCGGTTGATGTAAGCAATTTTAGAATTATTAAAAGAAAACTGGGGATTGGTTTCTGCATCTACAGTTTGTGTAATACGTTTTGTCTTGTTTGTTTTTAGATCCACATAAAATATGTCACCATCTTTTGCAAAAACGTATGCGGTACGTGACGTGTTGTAGTTATGATTTCCGGTTGCCCGAAGTGTTTGTATTTCCGCTGGTGTGGCCTTTGCAGGAACTTTGTTATTTAATGTAATGTAGTAAAGAGAATCCGACAAGTTTTTTTCAGGATTCCAATTGAAATAAATTGTTGTTCCATCATTACTCCATTGAATATTCGATGGAGAGGTCCCGATCCATCTTGGATCTCTCATGATCTTTTCTACAGTTAGTTTGTCCAGCTTTTGTTGACTGAAACTGAAAAGACTAGTTAGCAGGAAGAAAATAGCGGCTATTTGCTTTGACATATCAATATATTAAAGGCCTAAATATATTGATTAACCAGAAATTCGTAAATGATGAACGGAGGATTCGATTGAAGGATATCTGTTTTTATGCATCAAATGGAAAAAAGATCCAGCGCTCCATCAAGGCGGAGCTTGTACAGGTTCAATTTGTTTTTATCTTTTTTCTTAATAATACTTTGCAATGCAGGTATATAATTGATAATATTAAATGCTGTCAGCGCATAGGCCTTTCTATAAAATTCATCGATATCTAATTCATAGCCTTCCAGGAATTTTTGTTTTCCATCTATCGACAGATCGTGAAGGGCAATGGAAAGATCCCAATAAGGAGCACAGTTCGAAGCACAGTTCTCCCAGTCGATGATGGCTTTTATGGTGCCATCATCATCCACAAGTACATTCTTCAGCCTCAGGTCGCAGTGATTCAGGCTTGGAGTCACCTTCCATTTTTTTATCCTGTCAAATTCTGTACATAATTTTCTTAATTTCTTTTTTGACAGGATCTCATGTTTTTCAAGGAATTTTAATCCATCGGCGACCCTCAATTCTTTTTCAATGAACTCTATCCAGGTTTTTTTTCTTGATAGTTTATTTTTTGACCAGTTGAATACAGGGCCAAAACCTTCAGTTGGTATTGAATGAATAATCCGGGCATACTTGCCAAGATGGTTGAGTATCTTCAATCGATTAGGATGATCCATTGCTTCTTTTCCTTCAATTTTCTGTTGAAGCATGTACGGAAATGGAATTATCTGGTGACCGACCTCTAATATGTCAGGAACCGGGATGCCGGCTTCTTTTGCTTTATGGGTTGCCCATTGCTCTTTCATGAAATGATCAAGCTTTGCCTTTGAGGTCGCAATGCGAACGATGAAGCTTCCTTCTTTCGTTTCTACGTCAAAAACAAAATTGCTTTTACCGGCCGGCTTGAATTCGATTTTTTTCAATGAAGTGCCAAAGTGATGCTTTACCACTTTTTTTGCCAGGGTTGTTTTTGACCTTATTTGTGACGGCGTATACGCGGGCATAGTAAAATTTATCCAATAACATTTCGCTGCATGGCAGCTAATTCAAAAAGAATTTCTCCAAATTCAGACGAATTCTTCACTTTGATGGGTGGCAACAGACTTTCATAAGAAAGAAGAGGATTGCCTACATGAATCGCAAGACCCACTGACTGTAAAAAGCTATCCATTTCAGAATCGCCGGCACCGATCGAGTGTTTTAATTCGAATTGTAAATGATTTGCTATTTGCTGCGCCCCAAAATCTTTATCAACACCTTTATGAGTAAAAAAATTATTTCGTTTGGTATGCTGGTAGGCCATCAACCTGTCCTGCGGTACATCGATCAATAAAAAGATCATGCATATTTCCTGGTTGTGCAGATCAGACTGTAAATTTTCCAGGGAAGAGGAGTATACATGTGATGCGCTCTTATACTTTTTTTGAACTGATTCAATTTTGTCTGCCAGCGGCGTCCAGATTATCTCGCCTTGTTCCCAATCGCGGGGGTAATAAAAGACAAGAAGATCGAGATCATTATTCTTAATAAAGCTTGTGATTATCTGGAAAACCCGGGCTTTTTCGTTTGGTTCAAGCGGAAAGGCATCGATCTCACTGTAGAGAAAATTACCCTCATTGTTTTGCATGATATAGCCGAGCTGGCTTCCATTCATTAAAACGGTTGGGATCGGGGCATTTGATATTTTGTACCATTCCTTTCCGAATGTGCGTATAACCGACAACGGAAACCGTATTGTATTTAATACGATGGGCCTGCCGAGTTCATAAATTTTATCCAAACCCAGCTGCACGGATTGAGGAATGCTGTAACGGTTTTCAAATTCATGGATCGCAGTTCCGTCAAGGTCAGTGATTAAGCCGCCACACTCATCAAATTTTGAGTGATTAAAGAAATGCTGTAATTGTGCAGACTGACTGGCGGTCAGGCCCATATTGTTCTAAATTTCAAACTCTACTGCAAAAGCCTTTCCAAAAATTTGTTAGCCCTGGAATAATTTTTTTTCGTCAAAAACGAGAAGGTTTGTAAAAAATCACGTCACATAAATGGGCTAAATTGCATGCCTGTGCAAACCAACGATTTCGATTTGAATAAAGTATACATGAGGCTCATAACGGTAATATTATTCCAGACTTTCTTCTCGTTTCAGCTTTTTGGACAAACAGATGAGACCAGGAGATATGCTTTAAAAGGAATTGTGATCGATGAAAAGGGCAAACCCATCGGGAATTCCAATATTCTTCTTTTTCATTCAAGCGATTCTGTCCGAATTTCAGCTACCGTATCAGACGACGCGGGAAAATTTGATTTTAAGATTGTTCCAGGGTCATATTATATCAAGGTATCATTTCTCTCATTTGAAGAAAAGACAATATCCGAAATAAGTGTTCTTGATAAAGATGTTGATATTGGTGCTGTTTCCTTAACATCAGCTGCCAAAGTTTTGAGCGAAGTGGTAGTGACATCGGAAAAAAAATTGATGGAGCTGGAATTAGATAAGCGGGTCTACAATGTAAGCCATGATGTGAGTAATATAGGAGCAAATGCTTCTGAAGTACTGGAAAATATTCCGTCAGTTACTGTTGATGTTGATGGAAATGTAAGCCTGCGTGGCAGCCAGGGTGTTCGCATATTGATTGATGGTAAGCCTTCGGCATTGACAGGCATCAGGACCTCAGATGCATTACGCAATTTGCAGGGAGCGATGATCGATCGGATAGAAGTGATCACAAATCCGTCATCCAGATACGACGCTGCAGGTGAAACGGGGATCATCAATATTATACTAAAGAAGAACAAAACAAGAGGCTTTAATGGAAATTTTACCGGCACAGTGGGTGTTCCTTCTAATTACAGTGCTGCCTATAGTATTAATTATCGTACACAGAAAATGAACTTATTCTCAAGTTTCGGTACGAACTATCGCAGGAATAAGGGCAAAGGGTTTTCTAAACAACAATACACGGGCTCCGATACAAGCTTTATTTATAACCAGGACAACCAGCGTATCCGCAAAGATTTTTCATTCGACTTCATGACAGGAGTCGACTACTTTATTAACGCCAATACGACATTAACGGGTTCTTTTTTGATCGACGCCGGAAAGGAAAACAATCTAAGTACTATTTTATACCAGGATTTTGATGTTGCTGGACGACTCACCAATGCTACACTACGTATCGATGATGAAACAGAAAAGGAAAAGGATGCGGAGATATCGTTGAGCTTAAAGAAAAAATTCCCTGGTGAGCATAAGAAGGAATGGACATCAGACTTTAAATGGACCAGTAGCGGTGAAACTGAAAGTTCTGATTATGTACAGGACGACATAAGTAATGGATCAAAATTGATACAGCGTTCCAATAATCCCGCCTATGAAGACAATATTCTTTTGCAGACAGATTATGTCTCAGCCTTTGGAAAAGAAGGAAACTTTGAAACAGGTTTCAAGGGGACGATTCGCAAGATCACCAATGAATATTTGGTGGAAGAACAAACAAATGGAGGCTCCTGGGTAGTGTTACCTGCATTTGATAATAATATGGAGTTCGCCGAAAGAGTGTATGCAGTTTATGCAATGGTTGGAAACAAGGTTAAAAAATTTTCATACCAACTTGGCCTAAGGGGTGAACTTACTGATATGAAGACGGGACTGACGAAAACAAACGAGGTCAATAACCGAAGCTATTTCAATCTATTTCCATCAGGTAGTTTTTCTTACGAGCTGAGTGATATAAATACGCTGCAATTGAGTTATAGTTATCGCATTAATCGTCCCGGTTTCAGAAACCTCACGCCATTTGCTGATTTTAGTGATCCAAGGGTATACTTCGTTGGCAATCCCAATCTGAACCCTGAGTTTTCTCATTCGATCGAGGCCGGCAATTTGACCGATTGGGGAAAAGGTTCCCTTCTTGCAAATGCTTATTACCGCCATAAAACAGGTGTAGTGGAACGAATCAGGATACTGGACACCCTTACTGGTATCACTAATATAATTCCAATCAATCTTTCAATTCAAAATGACGTGGGGTTTGAACTGGCTTTCTATTTAACGGCAAATGAATGGTGGAGATTAAACACCAGTTTTAATTTTTTCAGGTCGCAGGCAGAAGGCAGCTACAACGGCGATCCCCTGGAAAGTGAAACTTTTTCGTGGACCAATCGTACTGTCTCACGAATGACATTTTTTAAGAAGCTGGATTTCCAGGCTTCCGTAAACTATCAATCCCCCAGAGTCAATACGCAGGGTAAAGTTCTTTCCATGTATTCCATTGATCTCGGGCTGGCGAGGGATGTTTTCAAAGGAAAGGGAACATTGACGCTTAATGTAAGGGACCTGATGAATAGCCGCAGAAGAAGATCGATCGTGGAATTACCTGATTATTATTCCAGCTCAGATTATTTGTGGCGGCCGCGTCAAATAAATCTTACTTTGAACTTTAGGTTAAACCAGCAAAAAATTGAAAGAGATGATGTTAATGGTGATGAAGGTGAGGGAAATGACAATTGACGAGTGATAGGGTCAGATTTCTATTCTCCATTATTTATAAAAACATTCTCAGGTTGCTGACAACAAAAGATTGGCATCATTTTTTAAGTCTATTTACCAAATCTTCATTTATATGGCAACAATAACTAAAGAGACGTTCAAAGTACAGGGAGAAAAAGTTTTAAATAAAGTAAAGGAATTGGTAAAAGAAGGTAATGTGAGAAAGATCAGCATTCATGAAAAAGATGGTCGGGAACTAATGAGCTTCCCATTGACACTTGGTGTAGTGGGAGCTGTTTTTGCACCTGTGCTGGCAGCAGTTGGCGCATTGGCTGCCCTGATCGGTGAATGCAGCATTACTGTCGAAAGAGAAGAAAAATCCTGAATAGTTTTTTTAAGTAAATGTTTTTTCGCCTGTCCTGAACAGGCTTTTTGTGTTTGGTTTTTGGCCTATTTATTAAATAGAAATAGTAGATTTAGCCTTCAGACAGATTTTACTCTATCGCTACAATTTCAAAAATGATGAACAGGAGAAATTCCTTTTTTACTGGCTTCTTTTATCTTTTCATAAGTTTTCACCTAAGTGCTCAAACCATTTCGCTGCCGCGAAGCTCTCCGGAAATTGAAGGAGTTTCATCAAAAGGCATCCTGAATTTTCTGGATGCGGTGGAGACCAGCAAGCACGAATTGCATAGCATTATGATCCTCCGTCATGGAAAAGTGATCGCGGAAGGTTGGTGGAACCCATATCGTGCAGATCTGAAACACACATTATATTCTTTAAGTAAGAGTTTTACATCTACAGCGGTAGGTTTTGCCGTGGCCGAAAAAAAATTGAGCGTAAATGATAAAGTTATCTCTTTCTTCCCCGACAAATTGCCCGTCAAGGTTTCTGATAATTTATCTATCCTAACAGTCAAAGATCTGCTGTCGATGTCCGCAGGCCAGGCACCTGATCCGACCGGCCTTGTTGCAATAAGTGATGATTGGATAAAAACTTTTTTTGCGACCCCAATTATCAATAAGCCAGGATCCGTATTCTTATATAATTCTGCGGCTACTTATATGCTGTCTGCGATTGTCCAAAAAGTAACCGGGCAAAAGATCATCGATTATCTAACGCCACGATTATTTCAACCCCTGGGAATTGCAGGAATGGATTGGGAAATTGATCCGGCAGAAAGGAATGTTGGAGGGTGGGGACTGAGAGTAAAGACGGAGGACATTGCGAAATTTGCGCAACTTTATCTGCAAAAAGGAAAATGGAGGGGCATACAAATCCTGCCTGAGGCCTGGGTAAACGAAGCAACTACTTTTAAGATCGATAATGCGCAAGACATGTCGCAGGAACGAAAGGATTCGAGCGACTGGCGACAAGGTTATTGTTATCAATTTTGGCGCAGTCGTCATAATTCATACCGTGGTGATGGCGCATTTGGACAATATGCGTTGGTGCTGCCTGATGAAGACGCGGTGATCGCAATTACTTCCGAGAGTTCGGATATGCAGGGAGAATTAAATCTTGTCTGGCAATATTTATTGCCTGCTATGAGGGCTGATAGATCGACATTCAATATGAACGATGCAGTTGAGCTTAAAAAAAGAATGGCGACGCTAAAACTTAAATTGCCAGTGAGTGCAGACACAAGTTTTCGCCAATACGTTAATGCCAGCCATTATATTGTTAACGATAAAAAATTTAAGATCGAATCTAATTCTAAAAAGGTAGAAACGATCTCATTTGTTGAGAAAAATAATGTCATCGAATTAACGATCAGGGCTGGTGACAAAACATATTCGATTGACTTTGGAGATGGGACATGGATCGAAGGCAAAACAACCATGCCGGGACCATCCCTTGTTCAATTATCAAAAAATCACTTTGTAGGATTACCTGAATCACAGGTCGCCGGCGTATACAGCTGGGCGACTACAAATGCTTTGGAAATGCACTTGAGATATATCGACAGTCCTCATACATTAAGAATGAATTTTTATTTTGACAGAGATAAAGTAACTGTTGATATGCTGGACAGTTTTAAGAGCGTTGATAAAAAAATTACGTTGAAAGGAGAAGCGGGTAAGTAATGAAACGGGATCTTAAAGAAATAAAAGTGCTTGTAACCCGCAATATCCCTGTTATGGGTATTGAAATGCTTCGACAAGAAGGGTTTTCAGTGACGGCATGGCCACATGAACGACCAATGACCGACCAGGAGTTAATGGCGGCAGGTAAGGAGCATCATGTTATTCTTTGCGTTAGTGCCGATAATATTGGAGCCGATTTTATAAATGCCTGTTCACATCTGGAGATGATCTCACAGTTTGCAGTGGGTTATGATAATATCGATGTGGCTCTTGCAACGGAACTTGGGATCCCTATTGGTTATGCGCCCGGCGCAATGAATGAAGCAACAGCAGATATCGCTTTTGGATTAATGATCGCTGTGGCGAGAAAGTTCTTTTATATGCACAAGGGTATTTTAAGAGGAGAATGGACCTATTTTAAGCCCAATGCAAATCTTGGTTTTGAGTTCAACAAAAAAACACTTGGGATCTTTGGATTAGGACGAATAGGCATGGCGATGGCGAGGCGTTGTAAGGGTGCTTACAATATGAACATTATTTATTGTAACAGGAAGGCGAATCCTGACGCAGAAAAACTTTATGGTGCAAAGCAGGTGAGCTTTGATCAATTGCTTGAACAAAGCGATGTG
>DASVAM010000375.1:0-5905 GCA_036376375.1 Chitinophagaceae bacterium | reverse complement strand
TATTGCCGTATTGTATTTTTCTTCAAGCTGTCTTTTTAATTCAAAAAGCTTTTCTTCGCGCCGGCCATTAATGATTACATCATAACCATGACAGGCAAATCTTTCTGCACATGCTTTTCCAAAACCTGATG
The DNA here is from genome assembly GCA_036376375.1 of Chitinophagaceae bacterium. Classification (GTDB taxonomy): domain Bacteria; phylum Bacteroidota; class Bacteroidia; order Chitinophagales; family Chitinophagaceae; genus VBAS01. Next base: position 5,774 of record DASVAM010000375.1, on the reverse strand, counting down.
ATGCGCCGGTAATAAAAACGATTTTAGACATTCAATTAGTTTAGAAGTTCAATAGGTTCCAATCGTTCAAAGTTAAAGTTCCTGAACTTTTGAACGGTGAACTTTTAAACTTTTTACCTTATCAGCGTGGATGTTCCTTTTTGGAAAATTGGTTTGCCGGTATAATCGATTGCTTTTACCAGCCAAACATAAGTATTTGAAGTTTGCGGCTTGCCTTTGATCTCGCCATTCCATCCTTTGCCATTTATTGTTGTTTCAAAAACAAGCTGACCCCAGCGATTGAACACCTTGAAGTATTCAATACGCTCAACTCCGACTGCAATCGGCTTTAAAACATCATTTAAACCATCGCCATTGGGAGTAAAACCGGTAGGAACAAATATTTGTGGATTGGTACGGAAGATCTTGACAAGAACCGTTGCTGAATCAAGGCAGCCAAGCTGATCAGTCACATAAACTTTATAGCGGATACTATCAATCTCGTTCGTGATCCTGGCAACAGGATTTGCAATGGTTGGATTGTTTAGATAAGAAACAGGTGTCCACACATAGTTTTCACCGCCGCTTGCGTGCAATTGTAAGGGCTGACCAAAAACGATCATTGTGTCCCTGCCTGCAGAGGCCTGCACTTTCGGAAGCACTGTAACCCGGACTGTATCGTAACCCGGTTTTGGACATCCTAATACATCAGTCGCAGTTAAGATATAATTTGTAGTCATTGGAGGATGCGCAATTGGATTAAGGATGTTTGGATTATTTAATGAACCTTGCGGCCGCCAAAAATAGCTGCTGGCTACAACACTGGCATTTAATTGAACAGACGCATCATGACAAATCGAGACGTCAGGGCCGGCATTTACAATTGGATAGGGAACCGGGATAACAGTTACATCATCAGTAGAAGTACATCTACCCACAGTTGCAGTAAGTTGGTAAGTAGTTGCCACAGGCGGATTGGCAATCGGGTTGACAATATTCGGATTGCTGAGATTTACGTTTGGCGTCCACGAAAATTGCAGTCCGTCTGTCGTTGCATTTAATTGTACTCCGTCGCCAGTGCAGAAAGTGGTGTCTGGTCTTACTGCTAATGATACTCTATCTATCACTCTTACCCGTATCGAGTCGGTATTTACACATCCATTGTCATCCAAAAGAACCTTATACCATGTAGTTGTTTTTGGATACACTAATGGATTAGATGTATTTGCCGAAATAATATTGTAATTCGGCGTCCATGAAAAGACTCCCGAACCTGAAGCGCCTAACTGTAATGTATCGATATTACAAATCAGTGTATCACGGAACGGCAGGGTGATCGGTGGTTTATCAATGATCGTTATATCTTTTGTTACAGTATCAATGCAACCTTTGCTGCTTTGGACGATCAATCGGGCGCTCTTTAAGCCAAGAGTTGGATAACTATAGACAGGATTTTGCAAACGTGATGTGTCATTGGTAACGGCTGATTCTCCAAAATCCCAGCGCCAATTGTTTACAATTCCGTATACCGTTGTAGTTGCGTCAATAAACAAAGTGGGTTTATTTACACAAATTCCGGAGGAGGCAAAATCAGGAAAAAATCCCGGGTAAAGACCCAATTGCATCGTCGTCGAATCAGAACAGGGATCTCCACGGTTAACAACAAGTTTTACAGTATAAATTCCTGAATCTGGAAAAGTGAATGATGGTGTTTCATTATTCGATGTATCACTCAAAATTCCCGTGACACCAAAATCCCAATGCCATGAATAGATGAGGGATGTGGGAGTTTGATTGGCAAAACTGACATTGAAATCATCACAGAACACAGCTGACAATGGTAATTGGGCCGCCACAAAATCGCAATCAGCGACTTTCAAAATAAAATCTTTCCGATGAGTATTAATGATGATCCCGTTTCTCCATTCATTTACGCAAACAGTAACAACAAATGAACCTGATGCCGGAGCGATACCCGAAATGATGCCGGTCGTTGGGTTAATAGTAACGCCAGGCCCCATTGGTGTTAATGCACTAAATGCCGGGCCGTAAGGAACAACTCCATAAGGCGGCGGCGGCGGGTTGGAAACCACTGGGCTTCCTTCCGTTCCGCCGACATACGCTTCACAAAATTCATAAGTCAGATTATCTCCATCCGGATCCGATGCGCTGAAATCGAGTGTAAAATTCCTGTTTTGACAAACCAGTGCCGTATCTCTTAAATAGAATTGTGGGCTTGAATTATGATTCGTGGTCATATCGCCCAACGTGTTGCTCCCAGCGATGCTTCCAAGATAAGTTGCTCCCACACCGATCGCGACACCAAGATTTGTGATATTATCCACCCGGCAACAACGTTGAAATGAGATCCAATATCCCATTTGATTATTCGGAAGAGTAATGGTGAGATAATAGAATCCAACCTGGTAACAAACAGCCGGCGGGTTTATAATACAGGCGATATTGCCGCTTTTCTGTATTTGTTGTACATGGTCAAGGTTAACAGCAAAGGGAGATCCACTCACTGGCGCTCCGTTAAGCTTATTGAATATTCCAATATTTACTACGCCATCAAGCTGTGCTCCGGTAGAATAACAATCTCTGAAAAGGCGTAGTGTAATTTTATATGTGCTTGTACCCGCAGTAGCTCCCGGACCGACATATTCATAAAAGATCTCACCGCCGGTAATGTGACGCGCAAGCGAAGGAACTGCCGAACAGATAAAAAATATAACCAATAATTTTTTCATGCCGGATATGGTTCGAAGGTTTTTTCCTGTAAGATCCTTTCGGGATCGAACGGTGGTGTTGCCAGGAGAATTGTTTTCACCGGGCCGAAATCAGGTTTCAAATTACAAAAATAAAATGGCATGTCTAATTGTGGCAATTCGTTAAAAGACCTTGATAAATAAACGAATGCTGCACAATAAAGTTGTAATAAAGGACAAAAAACCTGTTTAAAGGGGCTTTTTTTAAAATCGGTGGATCTGATCACCGTATCAGCATTACCGTTCCCTTTTTCAAGTGAACTTTTCCTGTAATATCTGTTGCTCGTACCATCCAGATAAATGTTCCCGCGTTTTGCCTCAGACCCTTGATTGTTCCATCCCATCCCTGCCCGTCATCCACGCTATGGGTGTAAAGAAGGGCTCCCCAGCGGTTATATACCTGGAAATAGTCTATTGATTTCATGCCAACATATATCGGTCTGAATACATCATTTTTCCCATCACCATTCGGAGTAAATCCTGTTGGCACAAAAATCTCAGGTCCTGTTTTAAAAACCCGGATGCTGATGCTGGCGGTATCAATACAGCCTGCCTGGTTTGAAACCGTAACTGTGTACGTCACATGTTCCGGGTTGCCATCCAACATTGCGATCGGTCCCTGTATGTATGGATCGTTCAACCCCGTGGCGGGTGACCACTGATAACTGACACCGCCCGTCGCTTTTAATTGTAATGGCAGATTTGCAATGCTCACAGTATCATTCCCCGCAAATGCATTTACTTTCGGAAGTACCGTGACGATGACTGTGTCATATGCTGCCTTGGGACAACCGGAGCTAACATCGGTTGCTGCCAATATGTATGAGGTCGTGTTTGCCGGAGAAGCGATTGGATTCAACACATTTGGATCACTTAAGCTCGATGAATTGGACCAGGTAAATGCTGTTCCATTTGTTTGTGCATTCAATTGTGTCGAGGAAGCGTAACAAATGTCAACGTCATTACCCGCATTCACGGTTGGTCTTGGCACAATCGTAACAACCACATTCTCTGTTGCAGTACAACCGCCGGTCCTTGCCGTAATTTGATAAGTCGTGGTTGCCGATGGTGTCGCAATTGGATTCAAAATGTTCGGGTTACTCAGTGTTGGATCCGTTGCCCATGCAAATTGCAATCCGTCGGTATTGGCAGAAAGCTGCACAGGATCATTGGCACAAATGGAAGTATCGTTACTTACAGTGAGGTTTACCCGGGTAATCACCCTTACTCTAACGGAATCTGTATTGCGGCATCCATTATCATTAAACTCGACAGTGTATACCGTTGTTGATTTTGGAAATACAAAAGGCGTTACCGAAGTTGAGTTTATGATATTGTAATTCGGAGTCCAGGAAACGGCGCCACTACCTGTCGCATTTAATTGTACTGTATCTATATTGCAAATGACCGTATCGCGAAATGCCATTATTATTGGTGGCTTATCAATAACTGTTACCGTCTTATAGATCGTATCCCGGCAACCTTTAGTACTGCCAACAATAAATTCGGCTGTGTAGCTTCCAATAGCTGCATAGGTGTGCTGTGGGTTTTGCAGTCTCGAGGTATCAGCCAATGTCGAAAGGACGCCAAAATCGTATCGCCAAAAATTTACATTGCCATAAGTGGCGGTGGTTTGGTCGGAAAATTGAATTGGCGCATTCATACACATACCTGTAATATTGAAATCAGGGAAAAATCCAGGATATACCCTCACTTCTGCTGTCGTCGAATCAGAACAAGGTGCGTTTTTGTTTGCGATAACTTTCACCGTATATATTCCTGTGTCAGGGTAGGTATACGTTGGCATAGTTGACCGGGAAGTATCAGCTAATGTTGTAAGATCGCCAAAGTCCCAGAAATAACTATTGATAAGAGAACTTGGTGACAGATTGTTAAATGTCATGGTTAGATCAGTGCAATTGACATAGCCTCCCGGCTGGAGCGTTACCGTTGCTACATCGCAATCCGCTACTTTGATCTGAAGGTCTTTTCGCTGTGTGGCAATCAGCTCACCATTACGCCATTCTTTCACTGCAACGGTCACAACATATATCCCCGCCGAAGGAGCATTGCCGGAAATCATGCCACTTGAAGCATTGATCGTAACGCTGCTGCCCATCGGCGATGTGCCGGTATAGGGGAAATTATAACTAAGGTTTATATAAGGAGGCGGTGCTGGTGGATTGGGCACAGTGCCACCCGTATTTGTGTACCCTGGAGTAAACTCATAAGTAAGAAGATCACCATCAGTATCAGTAGCCCCGAAGTTGTAGGTAAATGGATAGTCAGCGCAAATGATCACTGTATCAATACCCAGAAACTTCGCGCTATTATTGGCCGGTCCTGTAGGCTCAGAAAAATTGCCTGGTATCTCTGCGGTATATGTTGCACCAAAATTTGCCGAAGGTGCGGCAAGATTTGTAATATTAATAACTCTGCAGCAACGTGCCCACGTAACAGTATAACCCATTTGTGAACCGGGTAAGGTCAGGTCAAAAGTATATAAACCGACCTGGTAGGACACTATAGGGGGATTAATAATACATGGACCCGGGACGGCAGTTAATGTCATGAGGCTGGATTGCGTTACTTGCTGGGAAATTACCAGCGCATTTGTGCCTTTAGCATAGACGGCCACATTTACAGGATTGTCTAACCCTGTACCTGACGTAAGGTCCCTGAATAGTTTTATCGTAACGGTATAAGTATAGAGATTTCCCGATTGGCTCTTCAGCACATAATACATTTCGCCACCTACTATATGATTCGCATACGCTGATAAAGTGAGTAATAAAGCAACGATAAAGCTTAGGAACTTTGTCTTCATTTTTTCTCGGCTGACTTAGTTTTCATTTCTCCGCTAAAAAATCCTCTAACATCCGCTTGGCAGTTTCTGTCTCTTCCATCATTCCCATGTGGCCGGATTTTTTCAGGACGTGAAAATAAGATTTTTCAGGGAGATGACACTGCTTCAAGACGTCATTAAGAGGAATGGCATTATCATGTTCGCCGGCAATAAAAAGCACG
>DASVAM010000364.1:0-5948 GCA_036376375.1 Chitinophagaceae bacterium | reverse complement strand
CGTCACCTGCAATCACAATTCATTAATGGATGTGCCGCTTTCTTGTCCATACATACCCGGACCTAATAAAACAATTGCGAAAAACAGCTTTGCAAAAATTCCTTTGTTCGGTTTTTTTTATATGAAAGGCTCGGTATTGGTTGACAGAAAAAGTGAAACGAGCAGGAGACAAAGTTTTGAAAAAATGAAAGGAGTGCTGGAGAAAGGAATGCATATGAGTATTTATCCCGAAGGCACGCGGAATAGAACTTCTGATCCTTTAAAGAAATTTCATGATGGCGCATTCAGGCTGGCATCTGAAACCGGGCATGATATTATTCCCGCAATCATGCTGAATACAAAAAAAGTGTTGCCGATGGGAAAACCATTTTATTTCTGGCCACATAAACTTGAAATACATTTTTTGCCGGCAGTCCCGGTAAATGAAGGAGAGTCTTTCCCTGCATTGAAAGAAAAGACATTTACGATCATGGAAGATCATTTTGTAAGTCACCAGCGTTAGTCTCCGTAAAAGTATCTTGTTCGATTGACCTTCAGGTCCTGCAGCATTCCGGATTTCGGACTTATGGTAAAACTAAAATAACGATACGGCCCTACAGGAGTCACGTTAATAGATAACTGCCAGCAATGCATCTCCCTGTTGATACTCATTGTAAATGTTTGCAGGTCGTTTGTATCAAAATCATAGAATCCGCTCATCGAAAAATTCCATTTTGGCGTCAGGGAAAAACTGCCGCTAAAGTTCAGGTTGCTGCTGAACTTCTGTTCAAAGCCACTGTAGTCCGGTTTGAATTGTTCATAAAAATTAACGCTAAGGCCAACATTTATGCTCCATGGAATATTAAAATCGACAAAATCTGCAGGGTTGCGGCGCATATAATCCAACTGGCTTTGCGCGTCAGCACCCAATAAAGGATCATCCAACATTTGTTGCTCCATCTGTTTTCTTTCCTGGTCCTTTTTTTCATCTCTTGGCTTGCTTCTGAAATCTGTGGACATAGAAAGACTGCCGGACGTCAGCCTTCCTATTTTAAACTTGTCTCCCTGCCATGCATATTTATTGACAGGAAAACCACTTGAATCAACCTGGTAAGGGTTCAGGTTTGTCGTTGCAGTGATATTTATTTTTTCAAACAATGTGCTTCGCAGGTAAATATTGAGGTTACTGAGCTGAAAAGAATCGGCAATAATATTATAACCACCATTGAAGCCAAATCCATCGATCAACCGGATCTTTTTTTCTTTGACAGTAGTGTCTTTTTTCGATCGCTTCTTCATCTCCAGATTATTGTCAATACCAAAGCTTATGCCACCAAAATCTTCCTGCCCGTAATAACCAAAGAGACTTCTTTCAAATTCAGGAAATGAATATAATTTACCCGTGGTATCGATTTGGGTTTTGTACCAGTGTTCTTTTGACAACGAAGGTGAATAGTTGAAACTGACAGTCGGCCGAACGACATGCCTGATGGCGAGTTTATTCGGCCCTTTAAATTGAAACGTACCGTACAGCGCCGTGTTGACCCCTATTCCAAAAGATGTCCGGTGATCCATATAGAATCCTTTTTCAATTGTGGTATCGATCTTTTCCAAACTACTATTCCAGCTTCTTCTGAATTTTTCGGCGATCCATTTGTTTTCATAGGAAAAATTTGGTGATATGATAAACTTGCCGCTGAGTAGTGGCGGTAATGAAAGGGTGATAGGAAAATTATGTTGGCCGCCCCACTGCAGGGTGTCCAGCAATTGATTAACACGAACTGCCGTATCATAAAACGAAACCTGGCTTCTTGCAGTTCCATTATAAGCGATCCCCAATTTGTCATACCATTTTGGCGTACCGGTGATGTCCTTTCTTTGAAAGGGGTAAATGGTATTTACAGTATAACTAATATCCGGCAGGTTTAAATTGATCAAATGAAGATTGTTATTCTGATTGTGGTTTGCACTGACCGTTAAATTCGAACCTTTAAAAGTTTTTGAATAGGTGATTGAAGAACCCAACATGTTTTGAAAATTCCGGTTTACATCATTTGGCACGTATTGATTATACCTTGTTGAACCGGCATTTACGTTAGCTGTAAAAGATGTTCCGGGCCTGGCGCGGCTATCCGATGAATGATTCCACTGGATATTGTAACTCTTGTTCACAACATAATCAGGATCGCCCTTAAAATTCAGTTTGGTGTTTTGAATACTGAAATTTAATTGACCCTGGTATTTATATCTTTTTCGATATGTGGGAACAAGATTTAATGTCCATCCGCCATAAGAATAGATGTTGGCGCGAGCCGTAACATCGAAATACTCATTTAATACTTTATAATAGCCAAGGCCCTCCAGTCCTAAACCATAATCTTCATTGGCAGTAAAGGTTGGAGCAAGAAGACCTGAATGCCTCCCGCTTTTCATCGGGAAAAAACCAAAAGGCAAATAAATAGGAACAGGCACTCCCTCGAATTCGGGATGTACCGGTCCTGTTATCGCAACTTTATTGTTAACCACCTTTATTTTATCATATCGAAATCCAAAATGAGGATCGTCAAGATGGCAAGTCGTGAGTACGCCTCTGCGTGCAAAAACCACATCTCCGATCCTTTTCGATTTTTCGGCAATTATCAATACCTCGCTCATTGTGGTGAACGTATTTTTCGTTAGTCCCTTTTGGCTTTTAAAATTATACCGGATCGTGTCACTTTGAAATTTTGTTTCGCCCTGTGAAAAATGAGCCCTGTCAACCAGATTCCCGGCACTATCCAGACTATTGACAGCCGTTAGGATCTGTGTTTCCTGGTCAATTTCCATTTGTGGTGCCGTCAGTTCAATATCCTTATAATTCATTTTAGCTTTCCCATACAGTATCACCTTCTTTTCTTTTACAAGAACGACCACTGAATCGACTGCTTCATATTCAACCGGCGCGTCAAGTGTATCTTTTGAAAGTTTCACGTTGAAGGTGTCTACCCTGACAATATTGGTATCGGCCAGTTCATTTAATTTCGACAACGAGTCGATTCCTGAAGTGTCGGCAGTAGTAAGCAGGGCCCTCTTTATGAGACTGTCTCTGTTTTTTTGTGGAATTGTATCGGCCTGGGGTGTTAATGGGGTGTAAAAATTTTGACGATTGCTATAATTAGCGGTACTTTTCCACGTTTGTGTAAAGAAGATTGCAGTCAGCAGGCCGGCAAAAAGGTATTTTGATCTAAATTTGTGCAGTAGCATAATAGCGTTGGAAAACAAAAATAATTCATTCAGACTTAAAGGATTTGTGAAGATTGAAAACTAATCCGTTAAAATTGATATCCACCATGGTTAGGCGATTCATTACCGTTCTTGTTGTCATTGCACTTTTACCGCTTGCTTTCGCTTTTAAGAATCCACCTGCACCCGTCAGTAAGAAAGGGGTTCAAACCATTATTATCGATCCCGGTCACGGTGGCAAGGATCAGGGTGCTAAAGGGCTTTTTACCACGGAGGCCAGGATATGCCTTTCTATCGGACTAAAGCTTGGTAAGGCTATTGAAGAAAAATATCCGGGCATTAAAGTCCTTTATACGAGAACCACAGATGTTCTTGCAGGCAATAAGCCGGATAAAAACATTGCGAATCGGTATCGTGCAGAATTTGCAAATCAGTCGGGTGGCGACCTGTTTATTGCTATTCACGTTAACGCTGCTCCAAAAATAAGGCACAGGGTGGCAAGCGGTTATAAATGGGTCGGGAAAGGCAAAAAAAGAAAGAAAGTAAGAACTTACAAATATTATTATACGCCTAATCCTGCCCACGGAACTGAAACATTTATTTGGGCTGCCGACAGAACCGATGATAAATCAGAAGTGATAACGCCTGACGATGAGTTTGGCGAAACTGACAGCACGATAACGATACCTGATATCAATGACCCGATAATGAAAGCGTTTCAATTATTATATACCAAGAAATATTTTGAAAGCTCTCTTCATTTCGCCAATCTTATCGAAGCGGAATTTGTCAAACAAGGCAGGTTCAGCCGCGGAGTAAAGCAAAGAAATGATAAAGGCATTTGGGTATTGCAGGCCACGGGTATGCCAAGTGTATTAGTCGAAACAGGTTTCATCAGCGATAAAGAAGAAGAAAAATATCTTGACAGTGAAAAAGGACAGGAAGAAATTGTGCAAAATATTATTGGCGCCTTAGGAAATTATATCGCATCCAAAGAAAAAGCGCCGGCCAGCAACGGCGGTGGTAAGAGTCCTGACACAAAACCTGTCCAAACCGAAGCTGCAAATCTTCCCCGTAAAAACGCTGCACATGCGATCGTGAAGAAATAATTCCATTGATTGGTTTTCCACTGAATTTTAAAGATTTAAATAGCTTAAATTATTTCATTAATTTGGCACTCTGTAAACTCGGTGTGAAAACAAACATTTCATGAAGATCAGCAACGAAACTAAAGTCGGGATTTTAACCATTGTGGCTCTCACTCTCCTTATCGTCGGCTTCAATTTTCTAAAAGGCAAAAACATTTTTAACAAAGAGACCCATTTATATGCTGTCTTCTCCGACCTTGGAAGCCTTAGAAAATCAAATGAGGTCAAAATGAAAGGTCTTCCTATCGGAACTGTTTATGAATATACTGAGCTTGACAAAAATCTAACTGGCATTATTGTCACGATCACGATGAAACGGGACGTGAATATTCCCAAAGATTCCAAGGCAACAATCGAGTCCGAATTACTTGGTTCTGCCTATTTGAATATTGCACAGGGACAGTCAACTGATTATTTAGACGATGGGGATACATTAGTAACAGATCTTGCTACCTCCTTTCTTGGAGACGTAAAAGCCCAGATCACCCCTACTCTAACCAGCGTGAGAGGCGCTATTGATTCATTAAAAATAGTTTTGGGTGGCCTTAACCGGTTATTTGACAAAGACACCAAGGGGAATGTTAGCGAGATCATCCGCAATTTGAAAGAAACAACCGGAAACCTGAATAAACTGCTAAATGCAGAAAGCGGCGCACTGGCGGCTACATTAGACAATGCAAACTCGATCACTGGTAATCTTAAGAAAAATAATGACAGCATTACTGCCACGATAAACAGCATCAGGAGAGCTGCAGATAAATTTGCTTCACTTGAGGTACAGCCCACGATTGATACATTACAGGCAACAGTTAGTGAACTTAAAAATGTGTTAAGTAAATTCAATACGAATGAAGGTACTCTTGGATTACTGATGAAAGACCGAAAAGTTTATGATCAGTTAAATGACTTGTTACTGGGCCTTGAAATTCTCTTTGATGATATCCGGGTTAATCCCAAACGATACACGGGCAGCTTGATATTTAACAGGAAAGATAGAACAGGCCCGTTAACTTCGCCTGCGAAAAAGGACTCCATCCCGGAAGGCAATCAAAAATGATCCCGACAAAATTTTTTCGCTTTTTACTCGTCTTGTCGCTGTTGACAAGTCCCTTGTTTATTTTTTGCCAGGATCTGCCCACAACAAAAACATTTACGCCAGCCGATACAGTTCGAACAGTTGAAATTCTTCCGGGTGTAAGAAAACTGGAATATCGAAAAGTTGATTCTGTTACAGAAATTCAGATACTCGCCGGTAATGTGAGACTGAGGCAGGGCAATACAATATTTGAATGCGACAGTTGCGTGATCACAAAAAGAATTAATCTTTTCGAAGCATTTGGAAATGTTCATATCAATGATTCCGATACAGCGAATGTATATTCAGATCATCTCCGTTATCTTACTGACAGAAAAATTGCCTATTTAGATGGCAATGTAAAATTAACTGATGGCAAAGGGGTTCTTACTACGCCAACGCTGGAATATGATATGAATACTAAAGTTGGCATCTATCGGAATGGTGGCAGAGTGGTAAATAAAGAAACTGTCTTAACAAGCGACGAAGGTCATTATTATGCTGACCTCAAAGATGTTTATTTT
>DASVAM010000353.1:0-2259 GCA_036376375.1 Chitinophagaceae bacterium | reverse complement strand
AAGCCCGTTATTTTTTGTGTACCACAAACCACCGGATGCATAAGCAACATAAAATTCAGTGGGGTCATCAGGGTTTGCTTCAATATCACTAACTCTTCCGCTCATTGTTACTGGTCCGATATTTCTAAAACTAATAGTACTTAATACCGTTCTTTTTTCAAGCTCTTTTCGCTGTTGTACCTTTTTCATTCTCTCATCGGGGGAAGTGGGGGCTACCTGGGCAAATGTGCCAAGATGCAAATGTGCAAATGTGCAAATGATAACCAGTACTTTAATAAATAATGCGGTGGGTTGAAATTTTAACACGGGAAACATAAAGTCAGTCGTTTTTCGTTATTAATTTTGATAGTGAATTGGCTCGAAGCTCGCGGCTCGTAGCTATTTCTCCAAACTTACTAAACTATGCATTATATCCTATTTATTATTCTTTTGATTTCTATCAATGGCTATTCACAGTGTAAAACGTTTAAGATCGGCGTCAAAGGCGATACGTTGAACTGTGTTGACATGAAAGGAATGAAGCAGGGCCGTTGGGTCAATGAATTGCCGCCACTTCGCGGTGAAAAAGGCTATGAAGAGCAGGGTGTTTATATTAATGATAAAAAAGAAGGGCAGTGGCAACAGTTTACATTAGACGGTGACCTGCTTGCAATTGAAAACTATCGTTGGGGAAATAAGAACGGACGCAGCATGTATTATAATCCATTTGGCCAGCCTATTCGTGAAGAAAGCTGGAAAGCGGTAAACCCGGATAATCCATATGATACCGTAGACGTATACGGATTAAACGATCCGACTAAAGTTGTTCGGAAAGAAGTAATAAAACTAGATGGGCATACGCATCGTCATGGCACCTGGAAATATTTTGATCCGGATTTTGGAACTGTTATAAAAACAGAACAATATAAATTAGATAAGCTGGTGGTTGCTGGTGTAGCTGAAGACGAGTTGGCGCCAATTGACATAAGTACTGGTTCGGCAACAAAAACAAAAACAGATTCTACGGGTAAAAAAACAACCGCCAAACCACAGGCTGTTCTTGATTATGAAAAAAAGAATGCAGGTAAAAAGAAAGTTAAGACAAGAACGGGGGAAACAGGAAATTAGGTTAAAAGCCAAATAATGAAAAAGCCATTTCAGTCGAAATGGCTTTTTCATTCAGGAAAAGCAATTTCTCAACTCTAGGTTCCCCTTTAGGGGACAGGGGCAAAAGCTTTCTTGGTTTCCGCAGATCGCTGCATTGGATTGCCGGCTTGTGTTTGTCCGCCTCTTGCTCCGCCTGTTCTTCCTTTGAACACAGTAAACTTTGTAGGTTCAGGAATTGTATTCCAGGAATTGTTTTTATCATTAATGTCAGCTGTTTCTCTGTAAGGATCGAGTTTGATTGATGTGACTTCTTTGTTCTTCACAAAAGTTTTTACCACTTTATTTTCATTCAGTCTCCAAACCTGTGCTGGTATTCTCTCAACTTCAGTGGTGCCGTCTTTGTATTTCCATTCAATGATGATCGGCATTACAAGCCCGCCTTTGTTACTAAAGCTTAGTTCATACAGATTGGTGTTACCATATTTCTCTTTTTCGGCATCAGTAAGTCCTTCAGGTTTATTGGCAGGAATCGTAACACTGTATTGGGTTGTATCGTAAGGCTCAAGTCCTCTTGCATAACGCCAGTAAAAATCACGCAGCGATGTATCGGCATCTGTTTTGAACACAATGCTTTTGTCTTCCCGGTTCCTTGTTTTTGAAATATCATTATCGGGAACAACAATTGGCTTATCAACATTGCGTTTTATTACTGATTCATTCGTTGCCTGCGGGACGAAGTTCAGATCCGGCTTTGCATACTTAACAGTATCCAGTGAAATATCACAGGCTTCTGTGCTATAAAACCATCCACGCCAAAACCAATCGAGGTCTTCGCCACTTGCATCTTCCATGGTGCGAAAGAAATCGGCAGGCTCCGGATGTTTGAATGCCCATCTTCTTGCATACTCACGAAATGCATAGTCAAAATTTTTGCGACCCATTATTGTTTCGCGAAGTATATTTAAACCGGTAGCAGGTTTTGAATATGCATTGGGTCCAAACTGCACAATATTCTCACTGTTTGTCATAATAGGCTCCAACTGATCTTTTGGAAGCTTCATATAATCGGTGATGAATGTTGCAGGACCCCGGCGGTTTGCATATTTATTATCCCATAATTCCTGTGTAAGGAATTGTACAAAAGTATTCAACCCTTCATCCATCCAGCTCCAT
>DASVAM010000341.1:0-6782 GCA_036376375.1 Chitinophagaceae bacterium | reverse complement strand
TAAAATATTTGAGTCCTGATGGAGAAGAGGGTTTTCCCGGAAATCTTGAAACCATTGTTCGGTTTGAATTGAATGAAATGAATGAATTGAGTTACGAATTCACCGCCACCACTGATAAGCCAACGGCTGTCAATCTTACTCACCACAGTTATTTTAATTTGAATAACGGGACCGGGACGATTGGAGACCATGAGTTAAAGATCAACGCCTCCTTTATCCTTGCGCAGGACGAGGGTGTTGTTTGCAATGGCGAATTCATTGCCGTGGCAAACAATCAATATGATTTTACAATTTTTAAATCGATCGGCACAGATTGGGATCCTGGTAATGGCTATGACCAGTGTTTTGGGATAGATAACAAAACGAGCGAATTGAGTTTAGTGGCAGAGACAAGGTCAAAACAATCGGGAATAACATTACAGATTTTTTCTACCGAACCAGCCGTGCAATTTTATACGGGGCAAGGATTGAATATTTCAAACGCGAAAAATGGAATTGACTACAAACCGTTTTCAGGATTTTGTTTAGAAACGCATAAACATCCGAATGCAATTAACATTTCGCATTTTCCAAATACTGTTTTGCGACCAGGAGAAAAATATTACCAGAAGAATGTTTACAGGATTTTTCAGGGTGAGTTAAAATAGTTTAGCTCGTCTTTAAGATCAAGGAACGGGAATTTTGAGACTAACTCTCTGGTTTTTTCAAGGTGTGATCTTAAAAATGTTTTATGTGCAGTTGTTTGCGGCTGAAAAGCCCTATGTTTTCTGGCAACTACTATTTTCTTCACTTCTTCCATTAATTGTTGTGATTCTTCATCAATAAAATGTTCCCTGAATTTTTCCATTACAAAATCGGTAGCGGGATAGTTTGGATGAACCATATCGATATCATAAAAGCGATAATCTCTTAATACATCTATCACTAATTCGTAAGCCGGGAAATAATAAAGGCCGGAAAATTTGTTGATCATGTGATGAACCGACTCGATCAGTCGTGCTTTGCTCCTGTTATTTTCAATCACTCCATCACGAATATGCCTTACCGGGCTAATGGTGAAAATAATTTTTAACCCGGGATTGAACTCTTTCAGGCGATGATAGGTCATGTCTAACAGTGAAACGATCTCATCAATTTTTAACAGGTATCTATTGAACCATTGAGACGGTGCTCTGTGGCAATTAGCTACCCCGGCCCCCTCTAACCCTCCCCCACTGGGAGAGACTTTTGAAAACACTGATGTAAGACGATAAGAAAACGAAGAGCCCAATGTTATGATCAGCCAGTCGGCTTGCTTTAGAAAGTCATGAGCTTTTTGTTGTGATTCATTTATGATTCTTAAACAATCATCTGCATTTATATTGGAGAACCGGGAATGATGCTCCCAGCTATTCCAGACCTCATTGAATTGAAAAAGATCGTCCTTCCGATATCCCTTATTCTCTACGTATGATACCAACGAGTTGCAAACACTGCTGGGATCAAACAGGATTCCGTTTGGGTTTTGAAGCACCGAAAACTTTAACCCGGCCAATAAATCACCAATATGTTCGGTAAAACACGAGCCAACCAAAATGATCTTATCACGATAGTTGACCTGTTTATCGGGCGATTTTATTTGTATGGGTAATTGGAACTGCATTTTTCTAAATAAAAATTTTTCCGGCGAGCCGTAAGCTTTCTGCCAACGCATCTTTGTTAAGACCGGTGGCTATATTATTCTTATCAAAATAACTGAGCATCCATTCTGTATTCATATTCCCAACCAGTTCATCATTTGCCATGGGGCATCCTCCGATCCCTTTTAATGCTCCATCAAATCTTTTGCAACCCGCTTTGACCGCAGCCTCCAGTTTCTGATGCCAATTTTCAGATGTAGAGTGAAGATGAACACCAATTTCCGTCGCCGGCAATGATTCGACAAGATAACCTGTCATATCATAAACCTGTTCAGGACTAGCCACTCCAACCGTATCGGCTAACGAAACGATCTGAATATCCAGTTCGACAAGCTTCTCCACCCAATTAAAAACGATGTCCTCATCATACAAGTCATTATAGGGGTTTCCAAATGCCATGGAAATATAGATCACCAGCTTCTTGTTTTTATTAATACATAAATTTTGTATCTCTTCCACTCTCTTTAATGACTCCTCAATGGATGAATTTGTATTTCGTTGTTGAAATGTTTCTGAAACGGAAAATGGAAACCCGAGATAACTTATTTGATCAAAAACAGATGCTTCTTCCGCTCCACGAAGATTAGCTGTTATAGCCAGCAACTTTGTAGTACTGACTGCTGACTCCAGACTACTGACTACTTCTTTCGTGTCTGCCATTTGAGGAATAGCTTTTGGCGACACAAAACTTCCAAAATCGATTGTGTCAAATCCAACCTTCAGCAATGAATTTATGTATTCGATCTTTTTTTCTGTGGGAATAAAATTTTTCCAACCCTGCATTGCATCACGGGGACATTCAATAAGTTTAATTGAAGGAGGATTCATGACCAAAGTTAACAATAAGGAAAATCTACTTTTTCAGATCATTTACTTTATTTCGCATAGCATTAAAAAACCTGCTACGTTCCTTCTCGCCGGTTGCGCTGATCAATGTGGATCGGCTAAGTAATGTATTAAAACTGGCAAATGCCTTATTTGTAAAACGATGATCTCTTGTTATAAGATAACTGAGCACATTATAGGTGATAAAAGAAAGCTGGTTATTATTCAATTCCAGTAAAATGGTATTGTTGCCAAGTACTACCTCATTAACATAAAATTTGATCGGTGCGCGATGAACCAGTTCGGTATTGCCAGGCATAAACTTTACTCCCTTTTCGGCCTGGGATTCCTGGTGGTCAAGCGTTCTGATAAATGAATCCACTATAACGTTCAAATCAGCCGGGTTCTCAAACATAGATGCTTCCTTATAATATTTGATCTGGCTGATGCTGCTATTGATGCTTTCAAAATTCCAGAGTTCAACGGAAGGTATCTGGTTATATTCTTTTACCATTTGCTGTCCTACCGCAAAACAATCTGGAAATGAAAACTCTGCCAACGAAAATTTTTTGTGGTTATACTCCTGCTTATTTAAAATAGTTTTAAGCCAAAAAAAAGTTTTAAAAGCGGCAAATTCGGGATACAGATAAAAATGAAAATAGATCATATCCTTACAGAGGTAGAGCATTTGTCTTTCCTGAAAGGAATTAAAGTATTTTAACTGGCCCAGTAAACCGTGGAGATAATCTACAAATGGGATATCCTTTTGACTGATATCAGGTGCCTGGAACAATACAGAATCATTCTGCAATTGCAATAACTGATCAATTGACATATGATACTTTTCACAAATAAGCTTCATCTCATAAAGTGATAGTGGTTTTTCACCACGCAATCGACGATAGGCGCTGTCAGGACTTATCTCCAGCAGTTCACACAGCTCATCGGCAATTGAAACATGTGCGGGCAAGGCGCTTTTAAGGTGTGAAAAGAATATTTGTTGCAGTTCTGTGGCTTCCATTCTTGTTCAAATTACGGAAAATCCGTAATCGTCGAACCACTTTTTACGGATTTCTGCGTTTGACTCTTACCCGGCAATCTAAAAAACTAATTACCACATCGTGTTATTATTTCATTAACAGAATTCTACTGATTTGCAATTCCGTCGCACAAATCATCGCATTCATCAATTATTAGAAGGTTACCCAGTGAACTAGGTTTGAAGCAGAAACTAAAATCAACCAAAATGAAAGCAATAACCACCATCATCGCAGCAGTGATTTGTTCGTTTACAGTCATTGCTTCTCCTCAGGAAATATCAATATCTGATACGGCAGAACAGAGGTCAATTGTTCAGATCTCAAAAAAACAAAAGCTTAATTTTTTTATTGTTTCTAAGAGAAAAAAGGGAAAGCTTGATCTTTCTACACGATTCAATGTCCTCCGAACAAAGTTGAAAAGCTTTTCCCGCCCTAAAAGTTTTGTAGCGATAATTGCTGCTGATGTTGAGCAGGCCAGTGCAAAGATCAAATTTCGTCTTGATAAATATGATGCTGCCATCGGAACTATCTGGTTTGATTCGCATGGTTCGTATAAAAAAGGCTATTCACTCTTTTATATTGGACATGATGAAATCAATTCTAAAAAATTAAAAGACTCATCATTTGCAAATTCATTTAATACTCTTACACCCTACACCACTGGTGAAACAAAATTGGTGATAGGATCTTGCTATGGCGGTGCTACCTACCGACGCTCCTCTATTGATTATCGGGATACCAGTCGTATGGACGGCGATTCATTAATGATGGCATTGGGAAAATTCTTTCCACTGGCAAAAATTTATGGAAGTGAAAGTTGGGTGATGACAAAGCCTGGGATATTTAATGATAAAGGAGTTTCAGTAGCAGGTTTCCCAAAAAGAAAATTGTATCGTGATGTTTGTTATCGTCCGGCATGGGAAAATATTGGAATATGGAACCAATTTAATGCCGCAACAGGAACACTCACCCAGGTGAACTCCATTACATTGGACAGCTATGGAAACCTCACTAAGGTAAACTGGTCGTATAATGGGAAACCAGACATCCAAAAAGATATTCAAAAGAATATTTCAAGATTGGAGTTTGATCTTTTGAAATGAACAATTTTAAAATCATCTCTTAAAATATTTCTCATGGAAAAATTAAAGTATCAGTTCGGTTCATCTTCGGCATTTTTCAGGTCGCTTGATAAAGAAGTGGATGAATTAATAGAGCGGAGTGGTTTGCTGAAAAAAGCTAAAAAGCTCTTATACATTAAGACTATATTTTATATCATTTTATTTGCAGGATCCTATTCGGGTTTATATTTTATAGACTATTCTTCATTTATCGGTCTTGCTTTTAATTATGCGCTGGTTGGCCTTACAGGTATACTACTGGCTTTTAATATATCTCACGATGCATGTCATGGTTCATTTTCAAAAAATAAGAAAGTCAACTATTGGATGTATCACCTCACCTTCAACTTGCAGGGGACAAATGCTTATTTATGGCAGTTACGTCACAACGCCTCGCATCATGTTTTTCCAAATGTGGATGGATGCGATGCGGATATCGATAATAATCCATTTCTCAGGCTTTCACCTCAACATCCTTTAAAAAGCTATCAGCGGTATCAGCATATCTATGCCATTTTTGTTTATTGTATTTATTCATTGCATTGGTTCCTGGTTAAGGATCTTTTTTATCTCTTCTGGAAAAAAGTGGCCAACCTGCAAAATAAAAGACACGCTACGATAGAATTTGTCTTATTATTTTTTTGGAAAATGATCTATATCGTTTTGTTGGTTATAATCCCATTTGCTTATGGATATAATATCAGCGATGTGTTATTGGCATTTCTCATAATGCATATATGTCTTTCTTTGTTTTTTATTCATGTTCTTATTGCAACTCACTTATGCATGGAAACTCAATTTCCTCAAACAGATGAGAATGGCAACTTACCCGGAGATTATTATTCACATCAATTGGCTACCTCGCTTGATTATGCGCCAACAAACAAGATATATAATTTTTTTCTTGGCGGATTTAATTCTCATGCAGCTCATCATCTTTATCCAAAACTGCCTCATACTATGTATCCGGAAATATCAGTCCTGATTGAACAAAAGACAAAGGAGTTTAATATTCCTTATAACAAGTCAAGTATTGTGGTTGCCATCCGTTCTCATTATCGATTTTTAAAAGTGATGGGTAATTCTTCTAATAAAAACAAAAGTGAAAGCTCCGAAAAGGAGTGTATGGCGCGCAAGTAAAAATGAGCGTGGTTTCAAATCTTTAAACAATAATAATATGAAAAAGTATTTTGGCATTCTGCTGCTAATAGCATTTGCGTTTACTACCTATAGCCAGCAAGTAAAAGACAAAGGACAAAAATTGCCTTCTGAATATCTGAAAAAAAGTAGGAAGCTAAAAACGACAGGATTTATTTTACTCGGCAGCGGTGTTGCTATGATAACTGGTGGTGCTTTGGCAATGTCCCATTCGACAAGCAAAGGTGGCACAGAAGGGTTAATTATTCTCGGAGGTCTGACGATGGCTACAACCAGTATCCCTTTCTTCATTTTATCGGCCAGTAATAAACGGAAGGCAAACCTTTATATGAAGAGAGAAGCTTTGTTATCAGCTCCTGGCATACGTATTGGCGTCGGTTATAACTCAGTCGGGGTAAGAATTGATCTTTGAGAAGACACATGATCAGAGATCGATTCGTTGTTTCATTGCCTCATACAGTATTATACCGGTGGCAACAGAAACATTCAATGATTCGAATCCGCCCGCCATCGAAATTTTTATTTTCTCATCACATATTTTTAATAAAGCCGGGTGAATCCCTTTTTCTTCACTTCCCATCACAACAGCACAGGGTTCCGAAAAATCGATATCGCTAAAATTTTTTTCAGCTTTCATCTCGGTTGCATATACCTTGATGCCATTCAAATGAAGCTCATCAACTGCTTTCATTAAACTATTGACACGGCAGATTATCATTTTCTCCAGGGCACCCGCAGACGTTAAGACCGCATCTTCATTCAACGCTCCTACCCCTTTATCAGGGATTATTATTGCCTGTACTCCGGTGCAAAAGGCGGTTCTTGCAATTCCGCCAATATTCCGGATATCGGTGATCCCGTCAAGAATCAGGAACAGGGGAACTTCTCCACTTTCTGTGATAAAGGAAATAGTATCCTGCAGATCCTGGTATTGAACTTTTGCGATCTGTGCGACAATG
>DASVAM010000336.1:0-8474 GCA_036376375.1 Chitinophagaceae bacterium | reverse complement strand
TATTGTGCTGGCGCTGCCCATATGTTTAAGGAAGCTAACGTGCGACGCGATGGCATAGCGAACCTTAGGATATTCAATGTATCCAATGCCATGCTCCCGGCAAACTTGCTGTACAATTTTACTTATAGCGGGATAATGTATATGTGAGATCTTGGGAAAAAGATGATGTTCTATCTGGAAATTCAAACCGCCAACAAGCCAGGTGACAATTTTATTTTTTGTGGCAAAGTTGGCCGTCGTCTTAACCTGGTGAATGGCCCACTCCTCTTCTATTCTTCCGGATTCAGCATTCGGCAGCACAAAATGTGTGTGCTCTACCGTATGCGCCAATTGAAAAACGATGCTCAAAACAAAACCGGCGAATGTTGTAAATACCAAAAAGCCGATCAGCCAGTTCATAAAGCCGACCATGAGAACCGGAACTAGCATGAATAAGCAAAGGTGGACTAGTTTAAAACCCCAGAAGACAAGATGATCAGAAAGACTCATTTTCTTAATGGGTATTTTTCCAATTCTGCCTTTAAAATATTTCATGTAATCCGTTATAAACATCCAGCTTAAGTAAAGCATACAATAGAAGAACCAGAAATACCAGTGCTGGTATTTATGCGCCCAATATTTCTTTTGTGACTCGCTCATTCTCATCCATGGTTGAATTTCAATATCATCATCAACCCCCTCAACATTGGTGTATGAATGATGAATAATATTATGCTTCATATTCCACATAAAACTGCTGCCACCAAGTACGTTAAGCGAAAATGCAGCCACCGAATTCAACCATTTGTATTTACTAAAGCTGCCGTGTGCACCGTCATGCATAACATTAAAGCCAATAGCAGCCACTATGCCTCCCAATAAGACACACTCCAACAATGCCCATAGAACCGATGGTGTGAAGAACACAAGATGAACATAGACCAATACAAAAGCTGCTACAAGGATTATGGCCTTTATGAAAAGTTGATAGTTACCGGTTGGCGATTTTCTAACTTCTTCAAAATAATTTGCGACCCTGCTCTTAAGATCGGAATAAAAAGAATGCGAAATACTGTGAAACTTGGGAGACGCCATAATCATTACCTTTTTTAGGACTTGCAAAAGTACGCTTGTTTATCCAAGGAAACGCAGAAATCTCATTTAAGTTATCAACCCCGGGGGATATTAACTTATCACGTTTCAATTTTTATTAAAGAATCGAGACTTTTTATCCCTAAACTCTTTTCGGTATTGAATCCCTCGGCATATTGCACGCCGATTTTCTTGCCGATTACTCTTGCTCGTGCAATGACACTCTCGAGAAATGCAGAAGTAGAAATGTAGGTTTGTGGCCCATCGTCTTCATTATCCGGATTATAGAATTGCGTTGTATATGCTTTTATCGCTTCCATTCTTTGTTCAAATACAGCTGAGATATCAATAATGAAATCAGGCTCGTGATAACGATCCTGTATATAATGGAAAACATATTTGGGTCGCCAGGGTTCCTGCTCCCTGCCATCTTCATCCGTTGTTTGCACTTTTCTGAGCCCTGAAAGATAACAACTATCGGTTGTTAATTTGCCGGCACGGCCGTGATCCGGGTGACGATCATTCAACGAATTTGTAATAACTACTTCCGGCTGAAATTTTCTCAATGCAACAATGAGTCTTCGTTGATGATCTTCGTCATTTTGAAAAAAACCATCACGCATCTTTAGGTTTTCCCGCACATGCACACCCATTATCATGGCCGCTTTTGCTGACTCCTGGTATCTTGTTTCAATCGTGCCGCGGGAACCCAATTCGCCCTGGGTGAGGTCCAGTACTCCTACTTTATTTCCAAGTTTGATCTCATTGATAATAGTACCCGAACAACCAAGTTCTACATCATCAGGATGAACACCAATTGCAAGCAGGTCTAATTTCATAATGCTCAAATGTATACAATAAAAAACATACACTTTAAAGTGTATGCATCAAATAGATCTAAAATCTGAAATCGTAAATCTGAAATTATCTTATACCCGGTTTATAAGGATTATTGTACCAGGAGCCATCAATTTCCCGAACGATATTTTCGATCTGCCGGTCAACTTTATCATTCATATTCCACTCTTGTTTTAAACTGCTTCCAAAAAAGAAAGCTACAGTTTGATAAACCCTGGCTGTTACGCCTCCGCGATATTCTTTTACAATCTCATAACAGTTATTTCCTGTTTGTCGATTGATGAGTTTCATTAATACCTTTCCCTGGTAAACGGAAAGGTTAGAAAGCGGATCCGCAAACTGGTCTTTTAATTCCTTTTCTCTGGTTTTCAAATAAGCCTTTTTTTCCTTCTTAACTTTCAGTTGGGTCATCTTAGCATTGATATCATTCATCAGGTGACCAGCCGTACGTGCATATGGATATGTAACGTAGACTGCATTCCGAAGCCGGGTCCATTCTTCGATATACTTTGCAAGCTTCTTTTCATTCATGTTCGATACCCATGCCATTTCCAATTCTTTGTACGGCATCCATTCGTTCTGGTAATAAATGGCACCGGTAATGATCGTATCATTAGGGCCCCATTTTTTTGTATTGATCGGTGGTATCGGTTCCGGGGGACCAATCAAGGTATCATTTTGTGAAAATGCACCGATGGCGGCATTCAACATTGCCACCATTAAAACCGAAATGAATTTCCAGTGCATTTTCATATAACTACTAAAGTACAAAAATATGACAACGTTTCTATGACAAACGCTGTTTTAGAAAGTTAAAAGGCCTGAATTATGCCTGGGATCTACTTAATTGTATTCTTCTAACCATGCTGACGATGAAGCCAACTGCCATTAGAATGGTACCCAGCCAAAGAAGATTGATAAACGGAAATTTAAGGGCCTTTAGAGTTAGATATTGGGTAACGCTGCTGGGTATTTTTACGCCGATTTCTATTTGTTTGCCATCGGATTTGTTCAACTGTATCATTGCTCCTGAACTAAGCGTATCCGGCACACTCAGCAAATTACCCTTTGCAATAGCGAGTCTTGGAGTAGAAAACATAGCCTCGTCAGGTTTGGATGTATCCGGATGTATCCTCAATTTAGCCTCATATAGCTTTCCGTCAGTTCCAAAAATATCTACCGGCAAACTGTCGATGGATTTCACATCCTCCAGCACCATCGCTCCATTCTTTGAATAAGAGATCGTATCGCCAACCTGCATGGTACCCGGAATAAAAGTTGAAGTGTCCTGGTTCTTCGACTGATCCGTCATCGTTGTGATATAACCAAACACATCATGGTCCCAATAATGTTTTGAACCGGGATTAGCCATCAATCCTTCATTGCCTTTATAGTTTACAAAAGCATTTGGAGTAATCGTAAACTTCTCCTGACTGTTCTTGTCTTCAAAGTTGATCTTAAAATACCATTGCGATTTTTTGGGATGAACCGAGTCGCTTGCATAAGTTACCCAATATTTTCCCATATCCATTCTCTGGCCCTTTAGAAGTGTCATATTCTCCCCTGGCAATTCTTTGCTGCCTTCACCAAGCGGGACAAAAATGCCACTGGTATTATAAGACAATATTTCCTTTTTAGAGGAAGAGATTAGAATTCCAAGCAGCATCATTCCAAAACCCAAATGCGCTATGGAAGGTCCGCTTAAATTTAGTTTTCCCTTTAACCCGACCCAGATATAGGAGAAATTTGCAATGATGGCAAACACGCTACAGGCAATGGCAGTCCAAATGAAAATGAGATAGCCCAAACCATACTTATCGTAATTGATATTCCCGAAAATAAGGATCAGACCGCCGGCAATAGCGCTGACGATAAAAGGCAGGCCGATTTTTTTGAAAAAATAGTTCGAACGGGTCTCTTTATATTTTAAGTATTGGCCAAACGCCGTCAATAACCCGATGATGATCGCAATAAATATCTGGATGCGGTTGTACGAAAATTCTATATCCTGTGGCGGCGCTACTGTTTTGTTAAATATTTTATTGTAAACAGGTAAAGAGGTTTGTACTATTATAATGATCGCTGAAAACAATATCACAAGCGAGCCTATAAACATCCAGAATTCTCTTGATGAAGCAGCTTCTTCTTTTTTGACCGAAGGAATAAGCTTATTCATGTTTACTAAAAACAACACCAATGCTGCAACAGGAGAAATAAGAGCAAAGAAAGGATGAACAAACTCTGCCAAAAGAATAAAAGCGATTGCAGCCACGGATCCAATCAGCTTTTTTGTTAATCCATACATCGATAAAATTGCTGGTATCCAACAGAACGCATACAGGAATAAATACAATTGGGCATTCATGCCAAGATCGGCAAAAGAGTGTACGGAGGTTTCTCCTAAAATTCCGCTACGGGTCAGAAATGTGGAATAAATAATCAGAATAAATGAAAGCGTGATCAGAAAAAAAGATGTTTGTAGCGAGCGACCTGTGCTTTTATAAATGACCAGCGTATGAATGCCGGCCACAAGAACGAGCCATGGAACCAACGATGCGTTTTCAACAGGGTCCCAGGCCCAGTAGCCTCCAAAACTTAGCGACTCATAAGCCCATGCCCCCCCCATCATTATTCCAACGCCCAGCACACATGCAGAGAACAATGCCCATGGCAATACCGGCTTTACCCAATCACCATATTTCTTTGTCATCAATCCGCCCATGGCGAAAGCAAATGGGACAATGGTACTGGCGAAACCAAGAAATAAAACAGGTGGGTGAATAACCATCCAGTAATTCTGCAGAAGCATATTCAGCCCGTTGCCATCTTTTATTCTCAGGGCATAATCGGCAAATTGAAATACGGGCAGATCAGGCATCTGTTCACGGAAAAGTGCAAAAGGACTGCTCCCGATCTTTACATCAAAGAAATAAATGCCCAGCATCATGGTGGCAAGACAGACCTGTGCGAATGACACGACAGACATGACCGGGGCTTCCCATTTCTTTGACATAAATATTAAAAAGATTCCAATTATGGCATGCCATAAAGTCCATAGAATGAAACTACCCTCCGATGCACTCCACAGTGAACTCAAAATATACTTTGGCTCAAGATCATTGCCTGAATTTTTATAAACATATTGGTACTCGTAACGATGATTGGCAATTAGTGAATACAAAATAAAAAATACGCCGATGACACAAATTGCATCAACAAAGAAGGCGATCCTGCCTAGTTTTTTCCAGTTTGCCTCTTCAACAGGATTTGTCGTCCTCGCAGAGATGAAATAAGATAAGGTGGCGATTATAGAAGCAACAAAAGAAAGGATAATTAGTAAGTGGCCGATCTTACCCGGCAACAGATGTTCACCTATATAGTCCATTGAAATTAATTAGTGTTTTTGTTCAAGCTTTCCTGGATGCGGGTCGGATCATCTGTGTATTTAGATGGACATTTCATCAGTATCTCGTTGCATTCAAAGACGTCACCGTTCATTTTTCCTTTCATCACCAGCTTTTCACTGTGCTCGAGGTTATCAGGTTTTGCATTATTGTAAACTACTTTCACTTTTGCGCCAATCGTATCAATAGCTGTGAAACTCAAATAATTTGCATTTTTTATCGCGTCATACTCTATTGGTTGCGTTTTATCAAGCTTTGCGACCACATGCACATACTTGCCAGATTTTTCTTTTGCACTCGCGATTGTTTCATAACTGCTCAACATATCAGTACCACCTTTGGGCATCATGCTGATAAGGGCCGCGATCGCACCGATAATAAGAACAAGTAGAATAATATGCGTTTTTTTCATGATTCGAATTTGCACCGCAAAGATAGCCCAAAAAGGACTCAGAAAGGCAATATTAAGATTGAGAAATATCAGTTTAACTATTGACAATTGGCAACCGGCAATTGGCAAATTCCAAACATTTATTGCCTATTGTTCTTTGTCTATTGTCTATTGTCTATTTTCGACTACCTTGCACGCCTTTTGAAACCCCGTCATGACCGATCTCTCAAAATTTGATCCTAACAGCGTCAGCAATCCTCATAATAATATTTTTGGATTGCCCTTTACTGAAGATGACGCAAAACTTGTGATCTTACCAGTGCCATGGGAAGTAACGGTGAGTTATGGCGCCGGTACCGCCCGTGCTCCCGAACATGTGTTTATGGCAAGCCTGCAGGTAGATCTGTATGATCCGGATGTCCCAGAGGGATGGAAACAGGGATTTTTTATGAGGGGGATCGATCGGAAAGTTCTGTTGAAAAGCGATTATCTCCGCAAAGAAGCAGAATTATACATTGATTATATTTCCAAAGGCGATCCCGTAGAAACTCACCAGTTCATGACAAAAACACTGAGAGACGTAAACGAAGGAAGTGTTTTCTTAAATAAGTGGGTTTACGACCAGACAAAATCGCTGCTCGATAGAAATAAACTAGTGGGATTGTTGGGGGGAGACCATAGTGTGCCCCTTGGTTTTATGAAAGCGATCGCAGAAAAACACGGACACTTTGGAATTTTGCAAATAGATGCTCACTGTGATCTTCGTAAGGCATATATGGGTTTTGTATATTCCCATGCAAGTATCATGTACAATGCGCTAAATGAAATTCCCGAGATAGAAAGATTGGTACAGGTTGGTGTACGTGATTATAGTGAAGCAGAATGGGAGTATATCTTTAATAGTAATTATAAGGTGATCACATATTTTGACAGGGAGCTGAAGGAAAGATTGTATGAGGGCCAGACATGGCAATACGTGGCCGACGAGATCGTCAAGAAACTGCCGGAGAAAGTTTATATCAGCTTTGATGTCGATGGTCTCGATCCAAAACTCTGTCCCAACACCGGCACGCCGGTAGCGGGAGGAATGGAATCCGAACAAATATTTTACATTTTTAATAAGCTGGTAAAAAGTGGCAAGAAGATCATCGGTTTTGATCTTAATGAGACAGGTGTTGGTGAGAATGATTGGGATAGCAATGTAAGTGCGAGAATACTCTTCAAGCTTTGTAATTTGTTACTGGCTTGTAATTCTTAGTTCTTCGTTAATGGTTATTGGTTATTGGGTTCATTCTAAAATTCTATTTAGTCCCGCAGCCGGCGGGATGAAGCACGCCCCGCCTTTAGCGGGACGGGTTTTGTAATTCCATTCAGCAATGATGAAATATGAATTGGTTTTGAAGAATGAGAAAGAGAGATCGTATCGACGCTTTAGCTGGCTAATGATCATTGCTAATCTTGCCTTTTTTGTTTACTTATCGGCAGCCTCATGGTTCCGGAATTTTGGCCCGTTGCTGTATGTTCTTTTCGCCATTGTGGCAATTTTATATTTCTTTTTCGCCAAAGAGCGAAAAGATAAACCCAGGTTATACATTCTTTTTCTTATTATCTCGCTTGGTTGGTTCAACACAGGCAAATACTGGTGGGTTGGAATACTGACGCTGATCTTAATGATCCTGGACGAAAATGCGCGCCGTGAACCCGTCTTGAAAATATCAGGTGATAAGATACATTATCCCTCATGGCCACAAAGAGAGATCAAATGGGAAGAGCTGAACAACCTGATTCTTAAAGATGGCTTGCTCACAATAGATTTTAAATCTAATAAAATAATTCAGCAGTATATCCTTAATGAGGATATCAATGAAAAAGAATTCAATGTTTTCTGCGAACAACAACTGAATAAATAACGACCTTCGTGATCTGATAAATCAATAATCAATAATCAATAAGAAATAAGCAATAACTAAATACTTGAATTTTAAACATTCTCCATATATACTTTACTCCGACGGAAAAGGAAATATTTTCGAAGACGCTTCTTTATTCACTGTCGGCAGAACCGGCTGGGATGCGATCCCGATTCCTGAAGATGAATGGATCGAATTACCGGATGGCGGTTCATTGTATGAATTACCCGGACGACGGGGCATTGGTATCGATGTAAAGACCGGTGAAATGCGTTTGTGTGATAAAGGGTGGGCGGTTGCTGCATTTATTCCTCCCGCGCACACAGGTTTTTATTTAGCAGCTTACGAATCTGAAAAAGATGCACCGGTGCTTCCCCTGTTCTGTTACACCGCTGTCGGCTGGTATGATAATAAATTTTATGTACCGGCCCTGAGAATTGAACAGGACATTCGACAGGAATGTGCAGGTTATGACCAGCAAAAGGTAAATGCCGGTGCTGACCATTTATTAAAATCTTATCCGCACAATCGTCTTGTAAAACATCTGATGGAGAATTGTGCTCTTACTTATCATTGTCCCGCCGCCAGAAATTTTTCATTAGGCCGGTGGGAATGTCCTGTTCCTGTTTCGCCGGCATGCAATGCTAATTGTGTTGGTTGTATTTCTTTGCAGCCCGATGAAGAACCAATTGTGTCCACGCAGGATCGTTTGAATTTTAAACCAATGGCGGAAGAGATCGTGGAATTTACCGTCCCGCATCTTGAATCAGCTCCTTATCCGCTCATAAGTTTCGGACAAGGTTGTGAAGGCGAACCGTTATTGATGTGGGAGACTATCCG
>DASVAM010000329.1:0-5255 GCA_036376375.1 Chitinophagaceae bacterium | reverse complement strand
TCTATGATAGAAGATCTCAAAAGCGATACCTCTAATATTTCAATTATCATCAATAATTTTCTCGGCAACGAAGATCATCTGCAATATGTTTTAAATCATTTTGAAGAAGGACGAAAAAACAATGCAGGAAATTGGGCCCAGGTTTTTACTTATACGATAAGAATGGGATTTGCTGATTTTCTGTACACCGACCGTACTTTGCAGCAATTGAAAAATTCAGGAGGTATGCGATTGATCAGAAATCAGGCCGCTTCTTCCGGAATTGTTAGATATGATGCGGCCATAAAGGACCTAAATTTAGAAATGGAAGTCCTGTCGGAATCCCAAGCGGCTTATATGGAATCGGGCGACAGGGTTTGGAGCTTTAGGGAAATGTTCAAAGACCAGGGAGTGGTAAAATGGCAACGCGAGCCGGTACTACCAGTAATAAGAAATTATTGGACCACAAATGAGCCGGATGATTTTGAATACCTGTACAATAAAGCAAGTCACTATTATTATACTTATTTCCGACTAAGAAAGGAATTGAATAAACACAAGAAGGAAGCTACGGAACTGATCAGCTTGCTGGCGAATGAATATGACCTGAAATAAAAGTTATCTTTAGAAATGTCTCAGCAGCTAAGCCTTCATAAAAATAGGATCACGTCAGTTGACCTGCTTCGTGGTGCTGTGATGATCATTATGGCGCTTGACCATACAAGAGAATTTTTTCACAGTGCAGCGCTGACAGACAACCCGCTTAACCTAAATACAACAACTCCAATACTTTTTTTTACAAGATGGATCACACACTTGTGTGCGCCGGTATTTGTTTTTTTATCGGGCACGTCTGCTTATTTGCAATCGGCGCGTAAAACAAAAAAGGAATTAAGTCTTTTTCTTATTACAAGGGGTTTTTGGCTCATTCTTGCGGAGATCATTATCCTAAACCTGATTTTTTCATTTGATATTTCTTATTCAGCGATAGCGCTGGAAGTTATCTGGGCGATCGGTATCAGTATGGTGATCCTGGGGCTGGTGATATGGCTGCCTTTTGAATTTATACTGATCATTGGTCTATTGATCGTATTGGGACATAACGCTCTTGATTTTTATGAAAGAAATCAAACGGGTCAATTAAGTCTATGGTATAATTTGCTGCATCGTGTAGGAATTCATCAGGTTTCAGCGAAACACCAGCTATTAATACTATACCCTTTTCTGCCCTGGGCTGGTTTGATGATGGTGGGTTATTGTTTAGGAAAAGTTCTGCGAAATGACGATGCAGCTTACCGGAAAAGGTTTTTGATCATTGCAGGTCTTTTGACGATAGTAGTATTTATCATTCTTCGTTTTATAAATATATATGGAGATCCGTTTAAATGGTCGAAACAAGGAAATGCCGTTTACACTTTTCTTTCATTTATCAATGCTACCAAATATCCTCCTTCATTGTTCTTTGTTTCGATGACAATTGGCCCATGTTTATTACTAACGGCATGGTGGGATAATATTCAAAATAGATTTACAAAGATCGTTTCCGTATATGGCCGCGTTCCCTTCTTTTATTTCTTAACTCATTTCTTTTTGATCCATTTGTTCAGCACCATCGCCTATTTTATGCGCGGGCACACTTTTGCGGAAGACGCCGCAGACATGTCAACGCCGTTTATTAAATTCATAAAGGAAGGGGAAGGTGTTCAGTTACGATATGTGTATCTTATCTGGCTGGCGATCGTGATCATGATGTATCCATTATGCAAATGGTATGATCGTTATAAAACGCGTCATAAGGAGAAGAAATGGCTGAGCTATTTATGACTGTTATTAGCTATGAACAAAAACATGAAATTTCGAACCTCAAACCTCAAATGATAAATGGAAGTACACCACCACTCACATACCTCACGAAAAAAATGGACGCATTATTTCTGGGAGTTCCTTATGTTGTTTCTTGCTGTGTTCTGTGGTTTCTTAGCAGAGTACCATCTGGAGCATACCATCGAACATCAACGGGAGAAAGAATATGCCAGAGCGTTGTATGATGAGCTATATGCCGATTCAATAGTCTTTGCCAGTAAAATAAAAGGACGACTTGCAAAAGAAAAGGATTGTGATTACCTCGTTCGCTATATCCGTGATAGCTCGTTAACGAATTTGCCAAAAGACTTTTACCCTGCTTATACGGTTGTATTCTACCTCATCACCAGTTACACATTTGAGCCGAAAGATGGAGTGCTGAATCAGCTCAAAGGCTCCGGTTCACTCCGGTATTTCAAAAATGCCTACCTGCAAAAGTTATTTGGAGAGATCAGTACTTATATCAATAATGTTCGCGACAGGAATGATCAGGAATACCAGTTCTTTGCAAGCCCGGTAAAACAATTTGATCTTAAGCATTACGACTTTACCTGGATGAATGAGTTGAGAAAGATGGATGAGAACGGGTATAACATGGATCTTATTGCCCGGTACAGGGCGGGAGATACCATCATTAAAGCAAACATATTAAACCTTGAATCATTTGACAGGAAGGAAGCAATAAATATGATACAGTTTTATAAACAAATGCTGGTATCCACCCGGACATTGTCGATGAAAGATTATATTACTGCTAATCAAAAATTGTTGAATGAATTGCGAATGGAATATGACCTGTCCGAAAGGACTACTTTGGAGAAATGAATTTTATGGAAACAACCCTGCTCCATGATCAAAAATGAATTGCCACCATGGACCTGTTTCGTGGATTGTTTATGATCATGATGGCGCCTGATCACTCCTGGCATCAAAAAACGAAAGAATGACAAAGAAAAAATCTCTTCCGGGCCCCATTACAATTCTAATGGTAGTGATCATTCTTGCTGCCAACGCCACCTGGCTTTTGCCGGCAGGAGAATACAATAAAATTTCTGTAAGCGGAGATTCCTTTGCAATGACTACAAGTAAAGGCGAAATAAACCTTCCGCTTACGCAAAAAACATTGGATAGTCTCGGCGTCCGGATCTCTCTTCAAAAATTCATCGACGGCGAAATACGCAAGCCGGTGTCTGCGCCCGGAACATTTACAAAACAGGAAAGGAACGGCCAAGGATTTATCAGCATTCTGCAGGCGCCCATTAAAGGAATTTATGACAGCGTCGATATTATCTTATTTGTATTGATCATCGGCGGTTTTATGTATGTGTTCAATGAAACTGGTGCGATGGTAAAAGGTATCACGTGGCTTTCCATTACTATGAGGGGTCGTGAATCATGGCTGATCATGATACTTACTTCTTTGCTTTCTTTTTTTGGCGCGTCTTATGGCATGGCTGAGGAAGCACTTGTTTTTTATCCAATACTGGTCCCGCTTTTTCTGGCCGCTGGTTTTGATCTTTTGGTTCCTCTTGCGATCATTTTTGGAGGAACCTCATTGGGATGTATTGCGGCGTTTTCAAACCCATTTTCAACCATCATTGCATCGAATGCCGCCGGCATTAACTGGTTGGATGGATTTACACAACGTTTAATTCTTTGGGTAATTATTACCGGGCTCCTGGTTTGGTATATCTTAAAATATGCCGCCAAAGTAAAAAAAGATCCATCGGCATCGCTGGTATTAAAATATGATGGCGATGTAAAACCGCCTTACGATATAAACATAAATACAATGGCAAAAGCGCCTGCACTGGAGCTGAAAACAAAATTGTTATTGTTTATTTATATAGCGACTTTTCTTACGATGATCGGCTGCGTTGTGTTTTTAAAGTGGTGGACCACGGAAATGTCTGCCCTGTTCCTCGCCTCTTCTATTCTTGTGGCGATCATAGCAAGGATGAAAGAAAGAACATTTATCGGGGAATTTATTAAAGGGGCAGAAAGCCTGCTGGCGGTGGCCTTTATTATAGGTGTTGCAAGGGGCGTTACGATTGTTTTAAATGAAGGGCATATAGCCGATTCAATACTTTTTTATACAGCCAGTCTTGTGCAGGGAATGCAGCCGGCGTTGTTCATTCTTTTATTGTTAGCTTTCTATTTTCTCTTTTCGCTTTTTATACAATCCACATCGGGTATGGCAGTGTTGACCATGCCGATCATTGGCGCCCTGGCAATAATTATAAATATACCCGGCCGTGAAATTGTAAATTCATATTTGTATGGGATGTGTATCATGTCATTTATTGCGCCGACCGGTTTGGTTTTGCCGTCATTGGCACTGGTAAATGTGAGTTACAAAACATGGCTGAAATTTATAACACCTTTATTGATAATACTTGCCATCCTTTGTGCCATATCTTTAGTAATAGGAATTAATATTTAGAATATAATTTACGCTTATGGAGGTACATGCACATACACATACTGAAAGAAAAAAATGGACCCATTATTTCTGGGAGTTTTTAATGCTGTTCCTCGCTGTGTTCTGCGGATTTTTAGCGGAGTATCAGTTGGAGCATAAAATAGAAAAAGACAGGGAAAAGATTTATATGCATAACATGCTGGAAGATCTTGAAGCTGATACAGCCATTTATACAGATTATGCAGGAAGGAATACAGTTATCTATGACCTGGTGGATACGCTGAAAGAGCTCATAAAAAGCCCGGAACGGAAAAAAAATATCAGCAAATTTGCTTACTCTGCACGAATACTTACTGCTAAATGGAAAAAGGTGGCCCCGGTAAAACGAACTTACGAAGAAATGAAAAGCTCCGGGCATTTAAGATTAATAAGAAAAAAAGAAGTGGCGAGCAGTGTTTCTTCCTATTACAGCTCTTTGTCTGAACTGGACACATATAATGATGTAGGTATGACATGGGCTAATAATTATGCACAAGCCATAGCAAAGATTTTTAATGGCGAGGCTCTGTTGAAAATTATAAAAGAAAAAAAAGAAGTGAGTTTAACAGAAGATGTGTTGCTAACTGAAGACAGGACAACCCTTAACGAATTGCTTACAAGTGCCGGTTATTTTTTAGGCGCCTTGTCTTTGAATGATAATGTGGCAGCCATCAGGAGAGAAGCAGCGTTACGGCTTATTGAGCAGATCAAAAAGGAATATGGCCTC
The DNA here is from genome assembly GCA_036376375.1 of Chitinophagaceae bacterium. GTDB lineage: Bacteria > Bacteroidota > Bacteroidia > Chitinophagales > Chitinophagaceae > VBAS01. The sequence continues at coordinate 225 of DASVAM010000329.1, read as the reverse complement.
AAATAAAATAAATAATGGAAGTACATGCACACACTCATACCCCACGAAAAAAATGGACACATTATTTCTGGGAGTTCCTCATGTTGTTCCTGGCTGTGTTTTGCGGTTTTTTAGCAGAGTATCAACTGGAGCATACTATAGAAAATGCCCGCGAAAAGCAATACATGAAATTGATGATAGCAGATCTTAAAGCCGATACTGCTGAAATGAATAATGTGTTAAATG
>DASVAM010000328.1:0-7299 GCA_036376375.1 Chitinophagaceae bacterium | reverse complement strand
CTGGATACCGGCAGGATTTTTCCTGAGACCTATTCCACATGGGGCCGGACCGTTGACAAATACGGTCTTACTATTTCAGCATATTATCCGGAAGCAAGTTCATTACAGGACTTTATAAGCGAAAAAGGACCGAACAGTTTTTATGAATCGGTTGAGAATCGGAAGCAATGTTGTCATATACGAAAAGTAGAACCTTTGCAAAGAGCATTAAAAGGAAATAAGATTTGGATCACCGGAATTCGCTCGGAGCAAAGTAATAACAGGCATGATATGCCGATGGTAGAATGGGATGAAGTAAATCAAATAATAAAATTTCATCCTTTGCTGGATTGGACCTGGGGACAGGTAAAACAATATGTAAGCAGGAATGATGTTCCTTACAATCCTTTACATGATAAAGGATTTGTGAGCATAGGTTGTGCACCTTGTACCAGGGCTATCAAACCGGGTGAAGATTTTCGTGCGGGTCGCTGGTGGTGGGAAGACAATAGTAAAAAGGAATGTGGTTTGCATATTCACGCAGAAACAGAATCGGCGCCAGCGTTAGGAAAATGAAACGATTGATAAAGGCTAAGGCTTTTTTTTGTAAACATAAACCCACTAAGTTGGTAGACTATTAAAGACGTATGAGTCAATATCATCTCAATTATTTGGAGGAATTAGAATCGGAAAGCATTCACATTTTTCGTGAAGTAGCGGCCCAGTTTGAAAAACCTGCCTTGCTATTTAGCGGCGGCAAGGATTCGATCACGTTGGTTCATTTGGCGAGAAAAGCTTTTGCGCCGGGCAAGATCCCTTTTCTGCTGGTACATATTGACACCGGCCATAATTTTCCCGAGGCATTGGACTTTCGTGATAAATTGGTAAGCGACGTAGGCGCAACATTAGTGGTAAGAAAAGTGGAGGATACAATTAAGCAAAGAAGCCTTACTGAACCAAAAGGAAAATTCCCAAGCCGGAATTGGCTCCAAACCTATACTTTATTAGATACCATTGAAGAGTTCAAATTTGATTGCTGCGTAGGCGGTGCAAGACGCGACGAAGAAAAGGCAAGAGCAAAAGAGAGAATTTTTTCTGTTCGTGATGAGTTTGGTCAGTGGAATCCCAAGCTTCAGCGACCAGAGCTTTGGAATATTTACAATGGCAGAATTCATAAAGGAGAAAATGTACGGGTGTTCCCCATCAGCAATTGGACGGAACTTGATATCTGGAATTATATACGCCATGAAAAAATTGAGCTGCCATCTATCTATTTCGCGCATGAAAGAAAAGTGATCGAACACGAAGGCCAGTTGGTAGCCATCAGTGAATTTGTACAGCCTGCGGACGATGATGTAGTGCTTACTAAAAAAGTTCGCTATCGCACAGTGGGCGATATGACCTGTACCGCCGCCGTGGAATCAAAGGCAGTCACCCTGGACGAAGTGATCAATGAGATCATCTCGACAAGGATAAGTGAAAGAGGCGAAACAAGGATCGACGATAAAGTGACTGAAGCAGCTATGGAGGACCGGAAGAAGAATGGATACTTTTAACGTGAAACGTGAAATGTCAAAAGAGTTTCACGTTTGACGTTTCACTTTTCACGACAATTTAATATTACTATGGACTTATTACGATTTATAACCGCGGGCAGCGTTGATGATGGCAAAAGCACATTGATCGGACGTTTATTGTATGACAGTAAGAATATATTGATCGATCAATTAGAGGCGTTAGAAAAATCAACAAAGAACAAAGAGAATGGGTCAGTGGATCTTGCATTGTTAACCGACGGGCTTCGTGCAGAAAGGGAGCAAGGTATTACTATTGACGTCGCGTATCGTTATTTCTCTACTCCCAAACGAAAATTCATAATTGCCGATGCACCGGGACATGTGCAATATACCCGGAACATGATCACCGGCGCATCGAATGCAAGCCTCATCATCATTTTGATCGACGCAAGACAGGGAGTAGTGGAACAAACACGCCGCCATTCTATTATCGCCTCTTTGTTGAAAATTCCACATGTTGTTGTTGCCATAAACAAAATGGACCTGGTTGAATATTCACAGGATGTGTTTAATAATATCGTGATCGATTATAATGAAGTGGCGAAGCAGCTTGGGCTAAGGGACGTTACTTATATTCCGATCAGTGCCCTGGATGGAGACAATATTGTTGACAGATCAACCCATATAACATGGTACAATGGAAAACCATTACTGGAATTTCTGGAAGATGTAAAATTGGACAGTGATATTAATTTGACGGATCCAAGATTCCAGGTACAGTTTGTTGTCCGGCCGCAAACGGAAGACTTGCATGATTATCGTGGTTACGCAGGTAAAATTATCAGTGGTAGTTATAAAAAAGGTGATAAAGTGAAAGTGTTGCCACAGGATATAGAAACAACTATTTCTTCTGTTGAGATCGCCGGGAAAGCAGTGGAAGAGGTTTTTGCCCCCCAAAGCGCCATGATCCAACTTTCAGATGATATTGATATCAGTCGCGGCGATTCAATTGTAAAGGTTGATAACCTTCCAAAAGTCGGCAATGAAGTCGAAGTGTTGCTGTGCTGGCTGGATGATAAACCGCTGATTTCGGGAAATAAATACTTGTTACAACATAACAGCAGGCAGGTGAGAGCAATTATCCGAAATGTGGAATACAAATTGGATGTAAATAGTTTGCAGCAGCAACCAGTTGAAGGAAATGTGAAGTTGAACGAGGTTGTGAAAGCAACGATTAAGACAGCCTCACCGTTGGTATATGATAGCTATGAAACATTGAGTGAGAACGGCAGCGCGATTTTAATTGATGAGACAAGTAATAGCACAGTTGCCGCGGTGCTTATAAAGTCGTGAATGGCATAACAAAGAACAATTAATCAATTAAATGTCAGAAGTAAGAAAAAATGGATTCGTAACCCTTGCAGGTGCAGGTCCGGGAGACGAGGAGCTGATCACTTTAAAATTACAGAAGCGGTTAGCAGAAGCTGACGTGATCATTACTGATCGTTTGGTCAACCCTCGTATTATTTCAACGAATGCAAGAAAAGATGCTTTGATCCTATTTGCCGGCAAGCAGGGATACAACGATAGTTCTTTTTCGCAGGAAGAGGTGACCACTTTGATAATTGAGCATGCACAACAGGGCAAAACGGTTTTACGGCTGAAGGGCGGTGACGTCGCCATCTTCAGTAATATTTTAGATGAACTGGAGACTTTAAAGGAAAGAAATATTCCTTTTGAAATTATTCCCGGTATTACAGCCGCATCTGGTGCGTCAGCTTATGCAGGAATTCCGTTAACGGCAAGGGCCCATTCACAGGCTGTGCAGATCCTCACTTATAATCCGAGTAGTTACTATAACCCGGAGACATGGAAACAACTTGCCAATTCCGCCGACACATTAGTGTTCTATATGGCAGCAAAAAACATTTGCGATCTTGCTGAACTTCTTCTGAGATATTCAAAGAAGCCTGCAACCAGGTTGGCGGTAATCGAACAGGCAACGACTATTTATCAGCAGGTGCACACAACCACATTGATCGATTGCGCAAACGATTTTGCCGGCAGAACATTTAGCTCACCTTCGTTGGTTATTATTGGAGATGTGGTAAAGCTGCATGATAATTTCAATTGGTTTGACGGTGCTGAAAAGGGAACTATTTTCCTTGACCTGGTAAAATAAAGACTTATAAGGATGTAACATAGTTTTCCAGCCAATTTAATACAGCGAGTGATATTAATAGCCACAGTAACCCAATAATAAACCCCGCTGCCACATCACTTGCATAGTGCACACGAAGATAGACACGGCTAAATCCGATCAATACAATTAGTGCTATCATAAGAATTGTGCACAGCCACTTCAACCACTCAAGGGAGATGCTGTGTTGCAAAATGTAAATCAATAGTCCGTAGAACGTAACAGCCATGATCGCATGACCGCTGGGAAAACTTAAACCTTTAGCGGCTTTTAATAACGGCGACAAGGGCCGTTTTCGCCGAAAAAGTTGTTTCAATAATAACATCAGCACTAAGCTGCTTATTGCAATTGTGATCACCCGGATCGAAAACCAATTTTGCTTTTTTATAAATATAAAATAGAAGATAAGAATAAGATTGGCTGGAATAAGGAACTGGTGTTTACCCAGGAAAGTGATGAATAACATGATCTTACTGTTGATCGTATTGACTCCGGGTTTGATCTTGTCAAAGATCATCATATCGATGGGCTTGTGCTTTCGGATAGGTTTGCGGATTGAAAAAACGATCAATGCTATAATAGCAGAGAAGGTTGAAAGTGTCAGTAACACTTCCCCGATGATCAATGTGGTAATCTCCAGGGCGCCCATTGGGTGTGCAATTGCAAAACTCAATCCAAAGCGACAGGGAATAATTTATCAGTTACGTTTAAAATATTGTATTTGTCGTTCATGGTTTCGGGCGTCCTCCAATGAGTCGAAAGTGCCAAGATTTCTGCGCTTATGTGTTTTGGGATTTTTCTTTCTTGAGTAGATCCTGTATTCGCCTGATTTTAATTTCCTGATCATAGTGTCAAGTTTATAATTCATATGCACAAGGTTTATGCCGTTGGATTTACAGGAATAATTTTTGCAGTGGATTCTAAAACAGTTTATGAGTGATCATATTCAACTTGTTGGGATATCCGGAAGCCTGAGGAAGGGATCATTTAATACCATGCTTTTAAAAGCTGCCGCACAATTGTTACCAGCAGATGTTTCGATGGATATCATTTCATTTGAAGATATTCCCTTATATAACGCCGATCTTGATGTTCCTGCCTCTAAGCAGCGACCCGCATCTGTTGTTCATTTTCGAAAGTTGCTCGCAGACGCGGATGGAATCCTCATTTCCTCACCTGAATACAATTATTCTATTCCCGGCGGGTTAAAAAATGCAATCGATTGGGCATCCCGGGGCGAAGATTCCCCATTGTTACGAAAGCCGGTCGCAGTTATCGGGACAACGACCGGGTTGTGGGGTACAGTTAGAATGCAGATGTCCTTTCATAATGTATTTCTTTTTTTGGATATGAAGCCCGTTTATAAACCCGAAGTGTTGGTGGCGCAAGCTGAAAAGAAGTTTGATAAGGATGGGAAGCTAATTGATGAAATGGCCAGGAAATTATTAAAACAAAAACTTGAAGCGCTCAAAGAAATGATCCATTTGCAATCGCAAATCGGAGATATGGTTGACACAAAGGTTATTTGATCCGTATTTAGTGATATCGTCCGTATCTTCTTTTATCCTCTAAAAAGAATTGTAAGAAAACCTTTTGTTCTGTCCTCGTCAAATGCAGGTTAATATTCTTATCGATATATCGATCATGATAATAGATGTGATGTTCGAACCCCAGACTTACATTATTAATGATCCGAAGAGTTATCAATGGTTTCAAAATACCCACACGGCTTTTTTCATCGGAACCTTCGTAGTTATGTATCCAGTAATAATAACCATTGAATCCTAAGCTTAACCATTTGCCGACATTTAATCTTTCTTCGATTCTCGCTTGCCATCCGCCACCAAAAGGATAATTACGGAACTCAGAAGTATCAATGCCCACCCTTGTAGTGTTCCCCGCTAATGGCACACCGGCAAAATGCAACCCGGTATAAAGATTAGAGTGATGGCTCAGTTTAATTTTTGAGATAATACCGGGACCAAAGCCAAGGCTCCCCAGCTCAAATACCTTATTATTCCAGTAATCATAATGCTGAAAGATGCCTATAAGCATTCCATTATTTTCCTTTCTGTTGGTTTTCCCAAATAACAAACCATAACCAAGCACATTGTCAATAATTCTTCTGTCATCACCGTATCGGGCTTCCAGTCTTAATCGAAAAACATCGAATGGTTTTCTTCTCCTGGGTTCAAATGGATCTCCGTAGTCTAATTGGAGATTGGCAATTGCGTTCGTACTGCCTGTCCCAAATTTATTGTTCTCGTTTACCCGGTGTCCACCTACACTGAGTGTTACATTCAATGGTTCCTGCTGATAAACATCGTAAGGAGTTACTCTCGATAATTTTCCCTGCGTCAATCGGTTCAAGGCTCTTGTAGGATTAATAACACCTGCAAAAACTTCTCTCCATACCCTTTTGCGACCACGTCTTGTATCATCAAGAATATTTGAACTAATACGATAAAGGACTTCTCCTAAAAATGCGCCGCTGATCGTTGTGGTGACCAGATCATTTTTTGAAGGGCTTGTATTTTCTCCAAACCATTCCCATTGCGCACTGCCCAACAAAGTAAAAGGATAGGATTTCCAAAAGCTATAGCCATTGCTGCGTGCAACATTAAAATAATCGCTCCCGGCACGGGGGTGAACTAAAAAGTTTGTTGTAAAGCCATCATTGTCCCATTCCCAGCCATTCCTGAAATTATTCTTCACGGTTTTGATACTGATCTCAGCCCACTCTTCCTTCATGGCATAACGGCTATAGGCCCAACCAAAAATATTGGAACTTGTCACTCTTGCCATAACGAGTCCAATTGAATATCTGCAATTGTAATTCGGATCATCATTCAGAAGATCACCATATGAATTACGCGGTCTTTTGTCTAAAGTGTCCGTTGAAGTTTGTATGGTAGCAGCGAGCCCTCCCATCTCATTAGGTCTTAATGAATCGGCCGATTGCTGCGCAAAGGAAATAAAAGGACCAAAAAGGATATAAAAAGTCAAAAAAGTTTTCATAAGCTATTATTGCTTAACAGGGGCGGCAGATAAGCTATGCAGCAAGCGTGCCAGAAGGCGTTATAAATGATCGCGAAAATTCAATAGGAATGAGTCTAGAGGCTTTCCAGGATCTTAACCAATGTATTTTCTACAGGCGATAAACCACCTTCCGTTTTGGTATTTTTATCTTTTTTTGATAACCATTTATCAAGCTTCCCGACTTCATATAGTTCAAGTAGTGAAGGATGCACATAGTATTTTTTACAAACAGTTCTGGAATTGCCTAACTGTTCCGATACTTTATCTAAGACGGCGATCACTTTTTTCTTTGAATCGCCATTTTCCGGCATACCATTCTCAGTAATGGCTGTTAAAGCGGCCAATGTACCACACCATGTACGCAGATCCTTTGCTGTAAAATCTTCGCCAGCAAGTTTTCGGATATATTCATTTACCATGCCGGAATCGATCGATTGGCGGTTTCCTTCTTCATCGATATATTGAAACAATTCTTTGCCCGGTATATCACGACAGTTCTGAACGATCTTCGCCAGTTTCGGGCTCTTTAATGAAACCGTGTGTTCAACACCTTTTTTACCACGA
>DASVAM010000327.1:0-13626 GCA_036376375.1 Chitinophagaceae bacterium | reverse complement strand
ATTATATACCCCGTCTACATTTACCGGGGTGGTAACCTTTCTGCCAAAAGAATCGATCACATCAAAGTTCACGATCTTATTATTGGTAAATGAATAACTGCTGAACCAGAAAAAGCTTTTACTCCGGAAGGGATTCATTCCGGTATAGTTTGCATTGATACGATGCGTGAACTCCTGTTTAAGATTCGGGTTTCCTAATTTTATATTGAGCGGGTTGCTGATGTCCGGGATCGGTTGCAGTTGTGATACCGATGGTTGATTGGTGGACGCACGATAATCCAGTTGCAGATTTTTGAATCTTGTAAAATTATACTGGAATCTTGCGTTTGGTAATATGTTATAAAATGATTTTATGATCACCGAATCTTTTATGCCGGACTTAATGGTTCCTTCCAGGTTGGCATTTTGCCAGGTCAGGCCAAATGAATAATTGAATTTTTTCTTTTGTGTACGCAACCTGATACCCGCTGTTGTCGTGCCATAAATATTTTCATAGTTGTTCGTGAGCAGTTGATTGATAATATCGTGTTTACCGGACCCCTGGTTATAGTCATACGTTATTTTATCAGAAACTGAGCGGCTCTCATTTTTTGAAACACTGAGCTCCAGCAGGGATCTTTTGAACAATGGCTCCGTATAAACGGCCCTCGTGTTATAGGCTCTTACCTCGCTTTGAAAATCACTTTGCTGGTTGATTGAATCTGTTTTAACCAGGACACCCAGTTTATTATAGAATTGATTCAGCGAAACCAGCTCACCGTTTCCATCACTATTATTTAAGGTAGTGCCGGCACTGAAAGAAAATGTCCTTCCTCTTTTCCGGAACTTTTTCCTGTACAACAATGTGCCATTGAAATTGTATCCGTCACTTATAGAATGATTATCACTAGCCCCCCTGTTGCTGCGAAGCAATTGTTCGGACAAGGTCTCATAGGCACTTACCGAATGATAATTTGAATTTTGCAGGCTCAGTGTTGGTGTAAATTTCAATGAGTTCATGGAGTCGATCAAATAATCATACGTAAGATTAAACCGGTGGGAATTGCTGAGATTATCTATTCTTGAATTTTGATTATAATAATAGGTCGAATCCGGTAAGATATATTGCCTGCTTAATTTTTGCTCTGTAACAGGATTATAACGATTGTAAAAATAGTTGCTCTGCACCTCCATTTTTGTTCCAACGATATTATTATAATTGGCGCCGCCCGCCCATGATGTATTGATGGAATTATTATTTCCACCACCCATCATGCTTGCCATCGGATCGTTCGAAGACATATTGATATTGATGTTGCCACCACCGCCGCCGCCCAACTGATTCATACCGCCGGTAAAACTCAGGATATCCATAAACGAAAATCCTTCAGCATTTGTATTGTTGCCCATCCCGATCACTGACATTTGTCTTGCCCCTTTAAATGAGTTCACATTGAATCTTCCCTGGTAACGACCTTCTGTTCCACCCCCGGCATTAACTTTTCCAAAGACTCCTTTCTTTTTGTCTTTTTTAAGCTTGAGATTAATTGTCTTTTCACTCTGCCCGTCGTCAAAGCCGGTTAACTGGGCCATGTCGCTTTGTTTGTCATATACCTGTACCTTATCAACTGCATCCGCCGGTAAATTTTTTGTAGCGATCTTAGGATCGTTTCCGAAAAATTCCTTTCCATCCACCAAAACTCTTTTCACTTCTTGTCCCTGTGCCTTCACTGTTCCATCTTTTTCAACTTGTATGCCGGGCATTCGTTTTAACAGATCTTCCACCACCGCATTCGGTTTTGTTTTGAAAGAACCGGCATTATATTGAACGGTGTCGCCAATCAATGTTACCGGTGGTGCCTCGGCCATGACCACAACTTCTTCCAAAACTTTATTTTTATCACTTACTTCAATGTTTGGAAGATCAATATTTTTATTTGCATCATTGATCGAAAAATATTTATTGACGTTGTGATAATTGACGTGTGTAACCAACAAACGAAAATCACCATAAGGAACGTTGGCCAGGGAAAATTCGCCACGGCTGTTTGTCATCGTAAATGTTACCAATGAAGAATCTTTACTTTGCAAGACAGTGATGGTTGCAGCCAAAACAGGTTGTTTGGCGATCGTATCAAATACAACTCCTTTGATGGTGCCATGTTTTTGCGAAAAAGCAGCCATGCAGAAGAATCCGGATAAGAGGATCAAGAATATTTTCTTCATATATCGGTTGGTTTTTCCCGAAAACCCAGGAGGCATCAGGAGCGGGTACGAAAATATTCTTATGAAGTTATAACTCCGGTTAAGCAGAGTTGAAATTATGTTAATGAAGGTTAATTTAGGGAAATTTCCAAAACACAAATTCCAAATTCCAATGGAAGAAATCATGGAATTTGAAATTTTAAAATTTGGGATTTTACAAAACGGCTTATTTATCAATAGCAGGCCCTCTTTCCTTATCTTCTCTTTCTTTTTCATAAAGCTCGATCCTGATCACCCACTCCAGCATTTCGGTTTCAAGGACCAGGGCGAGTTTCAACTGTTTTAATTCCGGTGCTTTATCTCCGGGATCCAGCACTATCGTCGTAAATTTTATAGCTTCCGAGGGTTGGATATAGTCTCCTTTAAAAACTATTGTACTTCCATTTATATTTACTGAAAGATCCTGAAGCGAATGATAAATTGTTCTGAATTTTTTTGAGACGATTTCAAAATCATCGGTTTTCATCATCTCAGCTTCCCATGAACAAATATCTTTTGCGTTTGAACTATATTTTATCAGCTTGCATTTGATCGCATCCTTTATGGTAACGAGGCATTCGTATTCTCTGGTCTGAGGGTTATCAACTATCTCATCACCCATAATATTTTTGAATCCATTAGGATAATCACTTATTACTTTTGCGATACCGGTTTGTAAAGAATTCTTAGTAGGTATGACCTGTGATGCAAGAGAAAATGCGAATAAGGTGAGGATAAAGGTGGCAGTTAGGGGCTTCATAAGATGGAATTTTAACAATATCGTTTGCAAGATATGGCAGAATTTTTTAACTTTATAGCATACTTTATCTGAAAATTAATCGTTTATTCAAAAAAATCCGGATATGAAAAACAGAGTAATTGTTCATGGACACGAGGAGGCAAAAATTTATAAACACAATTACAAGCCTTCTCTGAGTATTGCGAGGTTGGTTCGTTCTGTGCTCGGTGTTTTAGTTACTGGTCAATCACTGGCTGCTCATAAATACCATTATCGCAGAAAATAACTTCGTACTAACCCCAAATTATAAATCAGGCGTGCTGAGACATCAGCCGCCTTTTTTCATTTGGTCATTAATTCCGAAACTGTTTCATACCTCTTTCCATCATTCGCTGCATATTCTGAGGCATTTGCTGGTTACGACCGGCCATACGACGAAGATTATAAATGAAGCTTATCAGAAAATACCGGCGGATCACATTCGTCTGAATGTCCTCAAAATAGTTCTCACCAATGGTTCTTGTTATCGCTTTGTTTTGGTTGAGAATATCGAAGACCGATAACCTTAATTCAGCCGCTTTATTTTTCAAGAATTGCTTTGACAGGCTTGCATTCCACATCGGTATATTTTGATTGAATCCATCGGTACGGCCGGTGTTGATCAAATAATCAAATTCGGAAGCGAGAATAATATCTTTTTTAAATGTATAGCTGAAATCTGCGGCGTATGTTTGGGTAAAATAATCAGTATTCAGGTTTTCCTGCAATGAATACCGGGCATTATTGTAAGTCAGCCCTGCGGTAATGCCCATATCGAAATTGTTCTTATTATAATTAAAACCCGCTGTCTGTGTCAGCAATAGGCGATTCGTAAGATTCTTTTCCTTGTAGATCAGACTTACATCATGGTTATAATTCACCATTGTTGTAAAGTTTACGTTGCTGCCTTTTAGCTTTTTTATAGGAAAGCCAAAGGAACCAAAGGCCGATACATTATAAGTACCATCAAGATTTACAGGCTTTGTTAATGTAATTGTCCTTGAAAGGGAATCTATGCTGTTCACAATTTTATTCCCGGTTGTACTTACACTGAGGTTTGTTGTGAAGAAACGAAAGGACAGGATATTAAATGTGCTATAATTAATATTATAATTACTAATAAACTCTTGTTTCAATGAAGGGTTGCCGGTCTTTGCCTGCAATGGATTGCTAACATCCAGCACATCCTGCAGCTGTGTAACGCTGGGTGCATTGGTCCTTCCCCGGTAATTGAAGCGGAAATTTTTGGTTTTATTTACACTGTATGTAAAGCTGGCAGTTGGGAAAAAATTCGTGAATCGCTGAGTGATCGTGGTGTCTTTTCCAGTCACCGCTCTTATACTCCTGCTTCCAAGCTCCGTTAACTGCATGGCAAAGCCAAGTTGATAATTATATTTCTTTTGTTGCAAGCGGTAATTCAACCCAACCCGGTTTGATCGGTTCGTGTTTTCAAAATAATTTGTTTGGAGCAGGTTCAACACATCGTACTTACCTGATAGGGTGTTATAATCATAGGTTTCCCTGTCGGAAATATTCTTGTTATGAGCATAGGCGTAATTAAGTTCAACTATTTTATTCTTACCCACTGGCTCAGTGTAGGACGTGCTTACCGTATTATTATTCGCTTTTGTATCCTGTGTTCCCCACAGGTTCTGATCTCTGGGCACCGATAAAGTACCATCTGGTTTATAGAATCTGTAAGGAGCAAAATTTGTGTTCTCTGATTCGCTTTCATTGTATCCATTGCGCCATCCCAATGTGAATGTGCGGCCTGGTTTCCTGAATTTCCTGCGGTATAATAATTCTCCGCTATAGTTCATCCCTTCTCTTTCAGTTTTGTTGTCTGTTCTGTTTGTTACGGCCAGGTAATCATATATACCATCCGAATAAGTAGCGGCAGTATCACGATACATGCCATTGGACTCCTGGAGGTTTAGGTTGGCAGTATATAAGATTGAGTTCAAGGAATCAATGGCGTATTCACCTCTTACATTGATACGATGGCTACGGTTCCTGTTTTTTGATTCACTCACTGTATTAATATCAACAGTAGAATCGTCAGGGAAATATGTTTGTCTGAAAGTGTTTTGCTTTACCAGGTTATCCGATTGAGAAAAGAAATAACTGCTCCGGAAATCGATCTTTTTACTCAATTGATCGTTATAGTTTAAACCAATGGATCTGGAGGTAGTAATTCCATTGCTACCACCTCCTCCGAATCCCCCCATGTTCGCCATCGCTCCTTTCAGGGCGGCTGCATCAATGCCTCCTCTTGCAAATTGCGCCATACCACCCTGGGCCGATATTATATCATTAAAACTAAATGCTTGTCGATTTGTATTGTTTCCTCCGGCTAACAAAGAAAATCGTTGCTCACCCCGAAAATGATTAAAAGATAAACTGCCTTCATAACGGCCATCAGAACCACCACCCGCTGCTATTTTTCCAAAAACTCCCTTGTTCTTATCCTTCTTTAGCTTAATGTTTATTGTCTTTGAACGGCTGCCATCGTCTATCTTGGTAAATTTTGCCTGTTCGCTCATGTCATCAAATACCTGTATCTGGTCAACCATATCTGCAGTTATATTCTTAGTGGCCAGCTTCGGATCATTACCAAAAAATTCTTTTCCGTCCACTAAGACCTTCTGTACGTTTTCACCCATTGCTTTGACCGTACCATCTCTCTCGACCTGTACACCGGGGAGTTTCTTCAAAAGATCTTCTGTTGTAGCATTGGGTTTTGTTTTAAAAGCGTCTGCTTTGAAGGCAATCGTGTCGCCATTCACTTTTACAGGTGCCTCGCTATTAACAACTACGGCAGTCAGTGTTTTGTACTCTTTCTGAAGAATCAGCTCCCCAACATCGTTCGCTTTCTTTTCTGCCGTTATTGAAAATGGCTTTTTAAGAGTCTCATAGCCGGTAAAAGAGATCATCAATAAGTAATCGCCGGCGTCCAGACTGGTGATCTCAAAATTTCCTTTTTTATCAGATAGGGTAAAGCTGACGAGTGAAGAATCCTTTATCAACATTACTGAAACAGTTGCTTCAGATAACGGTTGATTGGCAGTGGTATCAACAAGCCTTCCTTTGACCAAACCCTTAACCTGCGCATGGATAACCAATGCAGAAAGTAATATGCAAATAAGCAGGATAAGTTTCTTCATAACCAGGCAATGGGCCCACGAATTTAGACGCAAACGGCATGAAAAACCAGTCGGAGCTTAAAAAAAATGCCAAATAAACAAATATTTACACCACTTATAATCTGAAATAAAGGCGGCGGCTGAGCCGCCTTTTATTATTGAAACCCATTGTAAATCTTTTCGCCTATAAAGAGTTTTCTTTATATCTTTTAAAATATCCCACGATTTCATCTTTATTACTAACACTTATTTCTCTCATTTCTTGTAACAACTCCCTTGCCGGAAACGTCATATTGAACTCCTTATAATATCCACCACTTACTTTAATCAAAATTTTAGTAAGTTTCAAACCCTTTATATTATCCATCTTTTTGGAAAATGTTTCCGGAACATCCTTTAATTTTTTAGTATAATAAAAATAGAGATCGTGTTTTTCCTGTGAGACGGAGTTGGCGGAAGGAGGGTTTTTATAAACTCGAATGATTTCATCTTTATGGTTATAGAGACTGTCCGGCTTATAATTTATCAATGTGTCATATATATTGGACTCAAATTTATGGGATAAGAGCTCTGTGTCAATCTTTACTCTTTTGTTATGATCGAGGTTGACATTTGAATTTGGAAAATACTTATGTCCATAACTGCTATCTTTTTGAAACACGAAGAAGAAGCGTCTAATTTCCTGCAGGGCAGTCCGGTTATCCACTAATGAGTCAAATTCATAAAAGAATTCATACATGATAAGATCATTATAATAATACACGTTGTAGTGGGTTTCTATCATATTCATGGAATTGTCGTATTCAACTATGGGCGTTTTTTTTATCAAAGTAATTGCTACTAGTTTTTCATGATCATTTTGATGTCCACAGTTTAAATGCTTTGTCTCACTAAGGAAAAAAAATATTGTCGTCAGAATTATATTATTTAATGTCATTACGATAAATATTATTAGATTTTTGATCTATTATTTGAGCAATTTCTCATAATGGCACTGGCCAATCTTTTTGTATCATATTTCTCATGTTCTGTGGCGCCCACCATACATAGCAATTAACCCGATTTTCAATTGTATAGTTAAGAATCAATTGAGCGGTTGATCCATCTGCAGAAATCGATACGTTTGCGGCATTGACAGTACATTCGGAAGACACACAAGGCGGCAACTGTCCGTCCCGCGCTACGCTCTGAAACGCGATGGTTTTAAATTTCCATACTCCCGCTTCTTTCTCAAGTCCGGTATTAATGAATGCCGTAAAGTCCCATTTATACCACAACAATCGCCACCTGTGAAAAGTCCAGGAATGTGTGCACGACTTGATTGGATTACCGGTTATTGGATTAGCACCCTCCAAGCCGCAATCATCCCTGGTCATATTGATTTGCTCTGATGAAAATTGAGCATTAGGATCCGGTATACAACATAATTGTTCAATTCCTTCACTTCCACTGCCACCAAATCCACCGCCATCATCTGGACAAAGAGTTTGATTATTTGGATCATCACAGGCACCAGAACAGATGCTTCCCAGAAAAATTGCCTCCTGACTTACCGGTACTCCGTCGACCCACCAGGTAAGAATATAATAATAATATGTGCAATCTGCTTCAATTCTTCCCTCAGGCTGGTTGTCCAGGCCATCAGGTTTGTTTGAAGCCTTTACATATCCAAAAGAACGGAGCTTGCCATCCTTATATTCTCGTTGATACATTTTTCTTCCAGTTACACTTTGAAAATTAAACAGCCCATTACAATCAATATTCTGATTATTATGCATTTTAGAAAATGTATTGTGTGGAAATGTTTTCAAAGACTCATTATTTTCCGGTGTATATAAGACGAGGTTGCCACGAATAATATTGGTTGCTTTATTAACTACCAAAAGCAACATTAAAACGACATTTCTATCTATATTCTTTTTCGCTGCGTACTCTTCGTTGACGGGGATGACTATAAAACGCTCTTCTTGATTAAGTTGTTCAAACCTTAGCCCCGAAAAACTGAGATTGCTTTTTAGTAAGTCTATATTACCCGCTTTATTTGGCTGGGATGGAAATTTTTGTTTATCCAGCCACGAATTTACTTTTGAGATCAATTGATCATTCGTGTTCGTTTTGTCTTCTGTTCCTTTTTGACAGGAAACTAGAAATAGAATCATTGCACCAATTGGCAAAGACAGAATACTTTTTCTCATAAAAGTAGTTTAAGTGGTAAGCGTCCTACTCTGTTCTACGGTTTTCAGACAAGATCCGTGACAACATGCTGGTATTATAAATATACCAATGCACTTATGCTCTTTCCAAGAATATGTAAAGGGGTTTTTCCTGACTGACCGGGTTTTTTCCTCGTTAGAATTTGAGGAAGGGTGGGTAGAAGTATTTAAAGATATGTTAGCTAAATAAGTACTCTACATCTTCTCTTGTCAGAGATTTCACGAAAGATGTATCGTCTGCGATGAGGTCTTTTGCCAATGCTCTTTTCTTTTCCTGTAGTTGTATGATCTTGTCCTCAATGGTATCTACACAGATCATGCGATATGCAAAAATATTTTTATCCTGCCCGATACGATGTGTTCGGTCAATAGCCTGTTGCTCGACCGCGGGGTTCCACCAGGGGTCAACAATATATACATAATCAGCAGCCGTTAAATTCAGACCCACGCCACCAGCTTTTAAGGAGATCAGGAACACTCTCACACTTTCATCCCTCTGAAAACTCTGGATCGCTTTTTCCCTGTCAGGCGCCGATGTGCTTCCATCAAAGTATTCGTACTTCACACCCAACTGATCCAGTCTTTCTCTTATCAGCGCCAGCATGCCGAGGAACTGTGAAAACACCAGGGCCTTGTGATTACCGATATTCTCAACAATCTCTCTTGACAATTCATCCAGCTTGATAGAATGATTTTCATACTTATCCGTCTCATTCAGGATCGCCGGTGAATCACAGATCTGGCGCAGCTTCATCAGTCCCTGCAAAATTGTAAGCTGTGACCGTTGAATACCCTGTGATTCTATTGTGCCCAATATCTGGTTACGATAATCATTTCGGTATGCTTCATAAATGCTCCGCTGTTCATCCTCCATTTCACAATAAAGAATTGTCTCGGTTTTATCAGGAAGATCTTTTGCCACTTGTTCTTTTGTGCGACGCAGGATGAACGGATACAATATCTTTTTCAAATGTTCTTTTCGATCCGGCTCGCCAAACTTATCGATCGGTATTGCAAACTCCTGTCTGAAGAATTCCATACTGCCCAGCATGCCGGGATTCAGAAAATTCATCTGGGCAAAAATGTCAAACGTGTTGTTCTGCAAGGGTGTACCACTCATACAAAGCCTGTGTTTTGCATGTAATAAAGAAGCGGCCCTCGTTACCTTGCTCAGTGGATTTTTTATCGCCTGGCTTTCATCCAACAATAAATAATCCAGCTCGATCGTCATTAAGAGTTTTATATCACTTCTCAGTGTTCCATAAGTCGTGATAATTACATCGCTGTTCCCAAATTTTTCTTTGTCTCTTGATCTTGCAGCGCCATGATGTATACAATAAGTGAGTTTCGGTGTAAATTTCTTGATCTCGTTTTCCCAGTTATAAATAAGCGTTGTAGGACAAACAACCATCGCCTGCAGGTTTCCATGTTCATTTTTAAAATGCTGCATGTATGTTAATGCCTGTACTGTCTTTCCCAAACCCATATCATCTGCAAGAATACCGCCCCATTTTACTTCGCTCAAATAATTTAACCAATGATAACCGGATACCTGGTAGGGACGAAGCACTCCCTGCAATTCTCCCGGCAGATCAATTTCTTTTATCTTATTGAATTCTTTCAGGTTCTCGTACTTCTCTTCAAGCTTTAACACTAATTCATTTTCATCCCTGTTCTCGTATAATTCGTCGATCACACTCATGTGATAACGGCTCAGCTTGAGCTGATTTGTCTTTCCTTCGCCGACACGAAATAACAAGGAATATTTTTTCAGCCATTCCTCGGGAAGAATCCCCAATGTGCCATCGCCTAACTGAACAAATTGCTGTTTATTGGCCAATGCCCTTTTCACCTCTGCTACACTCACCTGCTGATCGCCGAAAACAATGTCGATCCTTGCATCAAACCAATCAGTATTGCTGTTAATGAAAATTTTTGTTGAGGGCCTTGCAGTGTTAAAACGGAAATTTTTTAACGCGTCAAAACCAAAAACAGGTGTCTTCATTTCATTCATCGCATCAACAAATAGAAAGAACCAGTTATTTTTCAGCACATCAGTTCCTTTCAATGCCAATGCCTGTGAATCTTCCTGGTAAATAAAATTGCTATGCAGGTTTTGCATTTTTGCAATAAAGTCCTGTTCAGCCGGCCGGTTGCGATGTACGATGATAACTTTATCCCCTGCCGGCACTACTACTTCATCTCTTTCTTTGGCTGTCGTCGCAAATCCTTTATAGGAAAATATTGGCTGAAATAAAAGATAGTCTCCTTTTTCGGCGAGGTAAAGACTGATCTCAGGCTTTCCATCTTTTATTTCCTGTAAAAGTGTTTTATCAAAATTTACTTTGAACTCTTTTGTAAGTGGCAGGACCTGTTGTTGCAAAGTTTCACTCCAATTGGCAAGATTAATTTTCTGAGAGCCTGCCGGGAAAAATTTTTCGGCTGCTTCACTCGTATGCTGATCTTTCCAGGAAAACAATTGATGATTGTATAAGTAAAAAAGCGGTGTCCCGGCTTCATTGTCTTTCAGATCCAGCAAAAGACCACCTGCTTTCACCGTTGCTTTTATTTCAATTGACCCGTTATTTCTCACGATGTCAAACGATGGCTTAATCTCATCGGGTGAAATATTGACCTGTTGAAGGTTCGCGGTACGGAAAGCTTTTCCTTTTGCAAGCTGAAATATTAATCCTTTGCCGGTTATTGACACAAAAAGCTTTTTCAGTTTTGGAAAAAGATATTCTCTCACCAGTGCACGCGTATCTTCCGGCAGGTCATCCTCTTCCTGGTGAATGATATTTTCCCAAATTCCTGAGAACGGCGAATTACGGCTGATATATTTACTGATCTCCGGCTCCTGCAATTTTCTTGTCGTATTGAGCAATTGTTTATCATCCTCAGTAAAATTTTCACTCTCCACATATTTCGACAGATCCAGCTTTTCAATCTTGCCGGCAAAAACTTCTGCATTTTCATCGGCTTCACCGCTTATTGCATCGATCGCAAAATAAGGATAATTCTTTTTGTTGAAATTAATAACCAATCCAAGCCTGTGCGTAACGAGCGGTGCAACTTTTTTTGGAATGGCTTCAGTAAAAACTTCTTCTACTATTACCGCTGGCTTCGGAGCTGATGTAGTCGTTGGGGCGTTTATTCTTTTAATGCTTGTATCAAGCACCCGCAAAAATGGCTTGCCATCCTTATATGAAAATTCAAACTTCCCCTTAAGATCATCGTTCAATGAATAGCCGTAGGCTTCTAACAATTTATTCTTCTCTTTATCCCAATTGCGTATTGTATCAAAATAATGCGGGCCGTATGCATTCAATAATTGCAGGAACACGATCATCTTTGGCAGGCTCAGGGGATGATCGAAGTCTTCATAATCAGAACTGGTATCAAAATTTCTTTCTTCGTTCTTCTTAATGATAACCTTGTAAGATCTTCCATCAATTTCTACGGTCGCCTTTACCATCTCATCTTTGGCTGATTCGATATTGGCTTTATCTGTTCGCAGGTATTGTTCTGCTTCCTGATAAGTTGTCTGGGAAGAAAGAAGCCGAAGGGTCTTCAGATCAATATGTTTCATTTTGGCAACGGTATGCCGCTGATCATACTTTGTCATCCCTGTTTTCAGCAGGTTCTTGTCCAGCATCTCCTGCAACTGGAATAACGAAGCAGCCTCGTGACGACAAATGTCTCCAAGATTGTATGGACAAGCACAACGCATTGAGACATGTTGCGGATCATTTATTTTCTGAATATATACCTTGTAAAAAGTAGAATAGCTATCATCCTTCACACGAAACACTGCTGATCCGAAAAGATTATCATACTCCACCAGTTCAACAAATCCGATTGCATGTATTTTTTTTCCACGGCGGATCACTTCATCAGTTCCATGGGTGTAAACGTATTTGAGAAGATGTGGTAGGGCCAAGGCGATTATAGATTTTTAGATTTCGGATTTTAGATTTAAAAAGGCAACCCGCGATCACCTTTCTGAAATCTGGAATCCCAATGGGGCAATCTGCAAAAATAAAGGAATGTATTTCTGATTTCCAGCGATTCGCAGATAAATAAATTATTTTATGAGAAGTGAAAACTAAGAGTTAAAAGAGGTATCTTTATAGGTTTGTTTTTTGGGTATTGCGCCTGATAACTTTGGCTACTTCAGAATCAGTTTTCCATTATCATATACCGGCAATATGTTTGCAACATCTGCTTTTAAGCAATAACGGATATCTTTTTCCAGGCCATAACCCATCAACCGGTGATAATGCGATGCTT
Organism: Chitinophagaceae bacterium; assembly: GCA_036376375.1. Lineage (GTDB taxonomy): Bacteria > Bacteroidota > Bacteroidia > Chitinophagales > Chitinophagaceae > VBAS01. The sequence continues at coordinate 979 of DASVAM010000327.1, read as the reverse complement.
CATTTTTTTTCATGAAACCAAAAAGATCTTTCTCCGCTTTTTTATAGATCGTTTCGGCCAGGTGTGATGAATCGCAGTTGATAGAAAAATGTTTGCGAATATTTGAAATGACAGCACCCGCAAATAACATGTCCTCCATATTCACTCTGTCCTTCCATGCCGCACACCCGAGAATTACATTTTGCTTTTTTTCGATCAGATGATCACATACAACGGAAAGGTTGGGAAATGACCCGGTAATAATTTCCCTTGCCCCTTTATCCAATGCCATTTGCAAAAGCCGGGTGCCATTTGTTGTTGTAAGCACTAATGTCTTTCCTTCAATAAATTCCTTTGGATATTCAAATGGTGAGTTGCCGTGAACAAGTCCTTCGGCGACCTTCCCGTCTCTTTCACCAGCGGTAATACCTTCGATCTGTCTTCCTATTTCAATACAGCGGCTCACACTATCAACCGGTATCACGGCTTTGGCTCCGTTGTATAATGCAGCTGCTATGGTTGAAGTAGCGCGAAGCACATCAATGATTACAACAGTAGCGCTGCTTATTTCATATAGGTTTAATAATGCCGGTGAAAGAGAAGTAAAAAGCGTGGGCTTGTTGTTATTCATCACGCAAATATAACTGATAACTTATCGCCGATTACTCAACAACGCCATCCATTTGTCTGTTTCTGCATATTGTTTTATTACTTTATTCCGCGTCTCAATCAGCTTTTCAAGATAAGAATTGAGATAAAATTTATTTACCAGTTTCCCGATCCAGCCGTAAGGAGTTTCATAAGTAATAATATCGATGACGATGGTACCATTCTCGGCAGGCTTAAAAAAATGCTGGTGTTCGAAAAATTTAAAATCTCCCTTAACCATTTTGTCGGTGAACGTTTCAAAAGGCTTCATCTCGGTGATCTTGGATGTAAAAAATCTCGTTTTACCAAGATGTTTGCCTTTCCAGGTGACAGTATCTTCTTTATTTATCAA
>DASVAM010000326.1:0-6877 GCA_036376375.1 Chitinophagaceae bacterium | reverse complement strand
AATTTACCGCTCCTGGCATGCCAATCCTCTTCGATGTTGGTGACCTTTTCGCCATGCTCATGTTTTAAATTAGTAACAAGCTTTTGAATGCGTGCCATCGCTTCATGTTCTGTTAGCTTGTGATGAACTGTTACCTGGATTGACGGCATTGTATTTTTTTAGATTATACAAATATAAGAACGATAAAGTCTCAATATAGTTTTTAACCACAGAGACACCGGGTTCACAGAGAAGCACCCAGACTATCCCTGTGTAACTAAGTGTCCCTGTGTCGCCGTGGTTTAAATTTAATTTCAAACTGAGGCACAGCACAACAAGCTAAGCTGTAAATATTTATTTTTGATATATTAACTTCGGCAATATTTTATGAAAGACAAACAACAAGTTTTTGAAAAAGTAGCAGCATTGCTGCAGCAATCCAATTTCACCATTGTTGATAAAGATGATGCCCGCCCATGGGGAGGATTTTATGTCATAGATGAAGCACAGGCTGCACGATTTGCACAACATTATTTCGCCGAAGAACATTTGGACAATCTAAAGATCACCAATAAACTCAGTCCGAAAATTTTAATAGTCGGTCCCAATCATCGTTTGAGCTGGCAATACCATCATCGTCGAGCCGAGATCTGGAAATGCATTGGCGGCACCGTTGATGTAATGACGAGTGATAATGATAAAGAGGGCGTCCATCATAAACTCAATGTGGGTGATATCATAAGACTCAAGCAGGGCGAACGCCATCGCCTGATCGGTCTGGACGAATGGGGAATTGTTGCCGAGATTTGGCAACATACTGATGAATCAAACCCAAGTGATGAAGACGATATTGTGAGATTACAGGATGATTATAGCAGGAAATGATTTTGCTTACGTAATTTCTTTAATGCGGTTTATCATTAATGTAATTCCAAGTCCCAGCACCGCGATCACTGCAAATGAATATTGCAGCCCGGCCAGCTCAGCAATAAAACCGATAAGCGGAGGCCCCATCAAAAAACCAAAGAAGCCAATGCCTGATACCGTGGCAATGGCAATACCACTCGCGACCTCTGTCACTTTTCCTGCCGTGCTATACATTAACGGAATGATGCTGCTTACGCCAAAACCAACAATCAGGAAACCGATCGTTGCCATAACAATAGTTGGAAATAAAACAGCGATCATCATACCAATGAAGATCAGTACGCCGCTTAGCTGAACCATTTTTTTCCGACCGAACTTCAGAGCAAGTCCATCACCAACAAATCGACCGGTTGCCATCATGATCATAAATGAGGCGTACCCAAGAGAGATCAATGCACCTTCAGCGCCTACTACCTGTTTAAAATAAACACCACTCCAGTCAAACATACAACCTTCGGCACTCAGGCAGCAAAAAGCAATGACACCTAATAGAAGTAAAGAACCATGCGGCCATTTTATTTTTGTGAATGATCCTGCAAGTTTGCTTGTTGGTGTCAACAGAAGATATTTATTAAAGATCAGCATCATCGTTATCCCAAATAATGCGATTCCCCAAAAATGATAATAAGGTTTTATTTCCAGCTTTATCATCTGCGAACCAATAAGGGCACCGGTAAATCCCGCCGTACTCCATATACCATGAAATGATGCCATGATCGGCCTGTTATAAAGATTTTCTGCATGCACTGCCTGTGTATTGACAGAGATATTACAGAGGTTACCAAATACCCCAAATGCCGTTAATGCTACGGCCAGTTGCCATGGTTTTTCCACCAGACCGATATTGGTAAGCGAAATAACATACCCAATGATCGCGACTCTTAAAACATACTTGCTGCCGAATCGGGTAACCGCCCGCCCACTAAAAAACATGGTGACCAGTTGACCGATCGGCAAGGCCAATAAAATAGTTCCCAACCCGGCTTCGCTTAATTGAAGCGATGTTTTTATGTCGGGAATACGGCTTGCCCAGCTGGCAAAAGTTAATCCCTGGCAGAAGAAGAAGGCGGATACCGCAATGCGCACTTTTAGTTTTGAGAACGGTAACGATATTGTTTCAGCAGAGTCCAATCTTAAATAAACGTAAAAATAATTTAATTCATGCCAGCTTCATTTGCTGAAATTTTTTGTGACTTTTTGGTTTAAAACCAATTCATTTTTTGATTCAATAACTACTAACTTTATTGAATAACGTCTTAGTTTGAGATTGAATATGAACCCTGCCTACCGGCAGGCAGGCACAAAGACACGACGGCACAAAGGTTCACAGAGATGAAACTCTGTGTTTCACTGTGACTTCGTGCCGCCGTGGTTTAAAACTAGACTGAGAAGGCAACTGTTTTCAAAACCATACAATGCCCACGTCATGAGAAGTAAACTTTCATTCTTAATTATATCGGTAGTTTTTACAACTCTAACATTTGCGCAGGTCAAACTGCAGAATCTTCTTTGTGAAAATCTAACTAATCCAATGGGTATTGATGTGAAGCAGCCACGTTTTACCTGGCAATTGGTCAGTGACCAGAGAAATGTTTCTCAAACAGCATATGAGATAATAGTAACCCGCGGAAAAAGCACCGCATGGAAGAGCGGAAAAGTCATGTCGGATCAATCTGTTCATGTTCCTTATGGCGGCGCGGCATTGCAGTCAGGAAAAAAATATACATGGGAAGTCAGAGTATGGGATAATAATGGCAAGCCATCAGCGTGGAGCGAGCCTTCATTTTTTCAAACGGCATTCCTGAATGCTTCTGACCCGATAGCTATCGGGTGGAAGGCGCAATGGATCGAAGCTGATTTTGTTGAAGATTCGATCAACAGGCCGGCGCAATATTTCAGAAAGCAATTTTCAGCAAATAAAAAAATCGCCTCAGCCACTGCCTATATTACTGCACATGGTTTGTACGAAGCACAGATCAATGGAAAAAGAGTAGGAAATGCTTATTTAACGCCTGGATGGACAAGCTACAATAAAAGATTGCAGTACCAGGTTTATGACGTAACAAATTTTCTTCAAAATGGCGCCAATGCTATCGGTGTAATGGTGGGCACCGGCTGGTATCGTGGTTACCTCGCATGGGCAGGACATAAGGATAGCTATGGAAAGAAAGCCGGCCTTTTATTACAACTCGATATAACTTACACCGATGGAACAACAGCGACGATTATTTCTGATCAAACATGGCGATCATCCACCGGTTCTATCCGTTATTCAGAGATCTATCACGGCGAAACAATTGATGCAAGAGCAGAAAAAACTGGTTGGTCGAATGCAGATTATAATGATGCAAGCTGGTCAGGTGTAAAAGTGCAGAATTATCCGAAAGATAATTTGGTTGCTACATACAATGAACCGATAAGAAAACATGAAACATTTAAACCATTAAAAATATTTACAACGCCGAAAGGAGAGAAGGTGATCGACTTTGGACAAAACCTGGTTGGCTGGGTTGTGGTAAAAGCGAATGGCAAGACGGGAGACAAAATATCCATTCGCCACGCAGAAGTATTAGACAAGTATGGAAATTTTTATATCGATAATCTTCGTGCGGCTAATGCCACGGCTAATTATTTTTTATCCGGAAAAGGGGAAGAGGTATTTGAACCCCATTTTACTTTTTATGGATTTCGGTATATAAAAATTGATGGAGTTGATGAAATAAAGCCGGAAAATTTTACGGCCGTTGCTTTGTATTCTGATATGAAGCCCACCGGCACATTCGCGTCGTCAAATTCTTTGATCAATCAGTTGCAGCATAATATTCAATGGGGGCAGAAAGGAAACTTTTTGGATGTTCCAACCGATTGCCCACAGAGAGATGAACGATTAGGCTGGACGGGTGATGCACAAGCTTTTTCAAGAACGGCAGCATTCAATTTTGGTGTCAATAATTTTTTTGCAAAATGGTTGCGTGACGTTGAGGCCGACCAGGAACCCACGGGCAGTGTGCCATGGGTGATTCCGAATGTGCTTGGGCCAAGAAATGGATCTACTGGTTGGGCAGATGCCGCTACGATCATTCCATGGAATATGTATCTCGCTTATGGAGATAAAAAGATTTTGGAGAACCAGTATAATAGCATGAAGGCCTGGGTAAAATATATGGAGGATTCAAGCAGGAATTATTTATGGAACAAGGGTTTCCATTTTGGTGACTGGTTATTTTTCCGCCCATTTGATGATAACGATGGAAGGTCTGCAGTTACAGATAAATACCTCATCGCACAATGTTTTTTTGCTCACTCTGTACAACTAATGATCAATAGTGCAAAAGTGCTGGACAAAAATGATGATGTCGCCAGGTACACTGAGTTATTAAAAAATATTAAAGCAGCTTTTGCAAAAGAATATTTAACCCCCAATGGAAGATTGGTGTCAAGTACACAAACAGCTTATGTGCTGGCCTTAAACTTCGATATGTTCCCCGAAAGTTTAAGAGAACAGGCGGTCGGGAAGTTGGTCGAAAATATAAAAGCATACAATAATCATCTTACAACTGGTTTTTTAGGAACACCTTATTTATGCCATGTGCTTAGTCGTTTTGGAAAAGCCGATCTTGCATTTGAATTATTGATGCAGGAAACTTATCCGTCATGGCTGTATCCTGTAAAAATGGGAGCCACCACTATATGGGAGAGATGGAATGGTATCGGACCTGATAGCACATTCGCACCGGCCTCCATGAATTCTTTTAATCATTATGCTTATGGGGCTATCGGCGATTGGATGTATCGTGTTGTGGCTGGCCTGGATACTTATGATGATGCGCCGGGATATAAGCATATAAAAATCCAACCACATGTAGGCGGTGGTTTAACAAATGCAGAGGCAATTTTGCAGACATACTATGGCAGAGTAATAAGTGCATGGAAGGTTGAAGGCGATAAATTTGTAGCGGTGATAGAGATACCTGCAAATACGACAGCAACTGTTTTTCTTCCTGTCTCAAATGCTAATTTGATAACCGAAAATGGAAATCAATTATCGAAGGATATACAAGCAGTAAAAAGTGAAAACGGAAAGGTTGTTTTAAAACTTGGTTCGGGGAAATATCATCTGGAAATGCCTAAGTAAAATGTATCTATGAAAAATTGGTTTATTATTCTTGCTTTCTTTGTCATCGGTTTTAATGCAGTGGAAGCGCAAAGGATCAACCCCACCTTATTAAAAAATACATGGTCTGCCTTTTGGATCACTGTACCTGGTGCTTCCGCAAAAGGCTATGGTGTATACTACTTCAGAAAAAAGATCTCATTGGCTGAAAAACCTGATTCATTTATTGCTCACGTGTCGGCTGACAACCGATATGTTTTGATCATTAATGAAAAATTTGTTTCATTGGGTCCGGCAAGAAATGATCTTTATCACTGGAATTTTGAAACCGTTGATATTGCTCCTTATCTGATCAATGGAGAAAATATTATTACCGCTACAGTTTGGAATGAAGGTGAATATCGTCCCGAAGGACAGATTTCAAACCGTACAGGTTTTTTAATGCAGGGGAATACAAGTAAAGAAGAGACCATTAACACAAACACATCATGGAAATGCTTTAAGAATCCTGCTTATACACCATTAACAGGCATCGGTTATAATACTTATTATGTTTCAGGGCCGGGTGAGTTAGTTGACATGAATAAGATGCCCGAGGGATGGATGAAAAATAATTTTGATGATAATGCATGGCCATCTGCGATAAAAGCGCATTGGAGAGGTGGAACGCCAAAAGGGAATAGCGATATTGCTGAATGGATGCTTATACCTTCTATACTGCCACCCATGGAATTAAAAGTGCAGCGGTTTGCAGCAGTAAAGACTGTAAGTGGGATAACAATGCCCGATGGATTCCCTGCGACGCAAAAAGCGATCACAATTCCGGCCAACACGAAAGCTTCATTTTTACTGGATCAATCTTTCTATACCAACGCCTATCCCGAATTAGATTTCAGTAAGGGAAAAGATGCAGGCATCTTATTAACCTATGCGGAAGCCTTATTTACTGAAAAACCAGATGGACCCGGCAAAACATTTAAAAAAGGAAACCGAAATGAAGTTGACGGAAAAATAATTGCCGGCAGAAAAGACAGTATTATCTCGAATGGAAAAGATGAGCAATATTACAGTACGCTTAACTGGAGAACATTTCGATTCGTTGAAATTAAAATAACAACAAAAGATGAACCGCTGATCATTAATGATATTTATAGCTTGTTTACCGGCTATCCATTTCAGTTGAATGCAACATTCGATGCGCAGGATAAAACATTGGACAAAATATTTGAAGTAGGTTGGCGAACAGCCAGATCATGTGCATGGGAAACTTATATGGATTGCCCTTATTATGAACAGTTGCAATATATCGGTGATACTCGTATACAGGCCCTGGTTTCGTTATATAACAGTGGTGATGACCGGCTAGTGAGAAATGCGATCACACAAATGGACAATTCACGAATGGCGGAAGGCATTACATTGAGTCGACATCCATCTTTTTCTCCGCAACAAATCCCCACTTTTTCACTTTGGTACATTGGAATGGTGGATGATTACTGGATGTATCGTGGGGATACTGCATTTATAAAAGATAAGTTGCAGGGAATAAGAAATGTTCTCTGGTTCTTTAATAAATACCAGGATGAATATGGTTCTTTAAGAAATGTTCCTTATTGGATATACACGGATTGGGTAGAAGGAAAGACCGGCTGGCCCGGCGGGGTAGGCCCAATAGGGAAAGATGGCAGCTCATCATTATTGGATCTTCAACTATTGTGGGCATTACAGGTTGCAGCAAAACTTGAAACAGAACTTGGATCTCCTGCGATTGCAAATGAATATCAAAAGAAAGCGAGACAATTGCAGCAAACCATTCAACACAACTATTGGAATTCTGCTAAAAAACTTTTTGCCGAT
>DASVAM010000323.1:0-4178 GCA_036376375.1 Chitinophagaceae bacterium | reverse complement strand
AATTTATTTGCCTTGCGTCAGCAGAATATGAAACGTTTCCTGGCATTTTCATCTATTGCACAGGTTGGATTTATTTTGATCGGTATCACAGGACAATCCAGGGAAGGCATCGCCTCAGTAATATTCTTTGTCCTTATTTATATATTCTCAAACCTGGCAGCATTTGGAGTAATAAATCTGGTAAGCGCTGCCACCGGGAGAGAAAATATTGATGACTACAAGGGATTTTATAAAAATAATCGTGGCTTAAGCTGGGTGCTGGCGATCGCTTTGTTTTCATTGGGTGGCATTCCTCCAACCGCAGGGTTTTTTGGTAAATTCTTTTTGCTACTCGCCGGTGCTGGTAAAGGAAATTATTTGCTGATCACCATCGCTGCCTTAAATATGGTGATCGCCTTATATTATTATTTAAAAGTGATCAAAGCGATCTTTATGGATGCAAATGATAACCCGATTGCATCCGTTAAATCGGGTTGGTCGCCAAGGATAGCAATGATCATCTGTGTAACAGGAATAATTGTTGCGGGAGTAGCAAGTGGGGCGTATAATTATATTCATTCGTTACTTAAGTAAAATGGCAATCAATAAAAATCATGAATTTGAAGAACTGGGTGGAGTGAAATGCGCCATCGTAGAAAAGAATGCATTGAAAGAGAGAGTTGCGTTCCTGAAAGATCTTTTGGAAACAAACAATTTTGAAGTTGTAGTTGTTCCCTCTCCTCCACCAAAGGCCACACCGCCACCGAAACCGGCAGCACCTGCTGAAGGAGGGACACCACCTCAAACCTCAAACCCCGAACCTCAAACAACAATACCAGAAACATTTACAATAGGCGTCACTAATCTTGCTTTTAATCCTACGAATGCTATTTTCGGGAGACTATTAAGGACAAAAGATGGACACATAGTAACCCAGGCATATTGGTATCAAAAGGAATCGCAAAGTCATGACGAAATTCCTTACTACGAAAAAAAACTTTAACAGGCGAAAAAGATGGAAATAAAAAACTTATTTGATCCTGCTGTAAAGCGGGAGATCATTGAACGCATCAATAAGCTAACTCCCGACACAAATCCAAAATGGGGTAAAATGAATGTTTCCCAAATGCTTGCCCATGTACAATTGCCGATCCGTATTGCATATGGGACCCATACCCCAAAAGGAAGTTTTCTGTTAAGATTGATCGGCCCACTCTTCAAAAGTCAACTGTGGAATGAGACACCTTATAAGCAAAGTCTACCGACAGATCCAACATTTGTTATGACCGGCGAGGAAAAGGAGTTTGAAAAAGAAAAAGCGACGTTGCTTGAGCTTGTAAACAATTTCAATGAGGCGGCCATTCCGAAGGAGCAACATCCTGTTTTCGGAAAGATCAGCAAGCATAATTGGAGTAAAGCTACGTGGAAACACCTTGATCATCACCTGAGACAGTTTGGAGTCTGATCGCTTACTGACGAAAATCATAGTGCCAAAGCCCTTCTCCTTCTACCTTTGAACAGGCTTTTATGCAACTCATCTGGAAAAATATCATTCGCAAACCTACCTGACGTTTTTTCCCGAAATGCTTTTATCAATCATTATTAATTCGGTAGAAATACCATAAATACTTCATTGTGAAAACAATTATAGAGCCATTCAAAATAAAATCCGTCGAGCCAATATATTTTAATACGAAAGATGAACGGACGGCAATTCTCGAAAAAGCAGATTATAATCCATTCCGCATTCACGCTAATGATGTACTGATCGATCTGCTTACAGACAGTGGCACCAGTGCGATGAGCAGTGAGCAGTGGGCGGGCATCATGAAAGGTGATGAATCCTACGCAGGTAGTCCGAGTTTTTTTCATTTTGAACAAACGGTAAAAGATGTCACCGGTTTTCCTATTGTGATCCCGGCGCACCAGGGACGGGCAGCAGAAAAGATTTTGTTTACGATCCTTGGCGGAAAAGGGAAATATTTCATCAGCAATACCTTGTTTGATACCACAAGAGCCAATATTGAATTTTCGGGAGCAGAAGGGATTGACCTTCTCTGCAAAGAAGGAAAACATCCTGCTACTCCTGCCCCGTTCAAAGGGAATATGGATCTGGACGCTCTGAGAAAAGTGATACGTGAAAAAAGCAGTGAAAATATACCAATGGTGATCATGACGGTAACCAATAATTCCGGGGGCGGGCAACCGGTAAGCATGCATAACATAATTGAGACAAGCAAAATTTGTAAAGAACATAATATCCTGTTCTTCATAGACGCCTGCCGCTTTGCAGAGAACAGTTACTTTATTAAGCTGCGGGAAGAAGGTTTTGAAAATAGATCGGTGCCCGAAATTGCAGCTGAACTTTTTTCTTATGCTGATGGCTGTACCATGAGTGCCAAAAAAGATGCCTTTGCCAATATTGGTGGTTTCCTTGCAATGAGAGATAGGGACCTGGCTATTCGCTGCAGAAATCTCCTGATCATCACAGAAGGCTTCACTACTTACGGTGGTCTGGCAGGAAGGGATCTGGAAGCGATTGCAATAGGATTAAAAGAGGTGATGGACGAACATTATTTACAATATCGCATTCGCAGCATTGAATACCTGACAAATAAGCTGACCGACGCTGGTGTGCCGGTGATGCAACCTGCGGGAGGCCACGCGGTGTATATCGATGCCACTGAGTTCTTACCACATATCGCTATTGAACATTATCCCGGGCAGGCATTGGTTGCTGCTTTATACGTTGAGGGTGGTATTCGAAGTGTTGAGATCGGTTCATTAATGTTTGGTAAGTATGATATAAATGGTAAACTCATTCCTTCACAAATGGAGCTTGTAAGATTAGCGATTCCACGAAGAGTGTATACGCAAAGCCATATTGATTATGTCGCAGAAGTGATCATCGAAGTTTTTAATAAAAGACATTTAATAAATGGACTGACAATTGTCGAAGAAGCGCCGATCCTTCGTCATTTCACTGCAAGACTGAAACCTGTTAATTAAACATTTTTATGGAACATTTTATCAAAAGAAGCTGGGCCGAACCCTATAAAATGAAAATGGTGGAGTTGTTGAAAATGACAAGTCCGCCACAAAGAAAAAAAGCTATGCAGGAAGCAGGTTACAATACTTTCCTGCTGCGGTCTGAAGATGTATATATCGATCTGCTCACCGATAGTGGCACGTCTGCTATGAGTGATCGTCAGTGGGCCGGTATGATGATGGGCGATGAAGCTTATGCTGGCAGTCGTAATTTCTATCATCTTGAAGAAACGGTGAAGAATGTTTACGGGTATAAATATTTAGTTCCAACGCATCAGGGTCGCGGTGCAGAAAATATCATTTCAAAAATTCTGATCAGGAAAGGAGACATAATTCCGGGCAACATGTATTTTACTACCACAAGATTGCACCAGGAACTAGCCGGGGGAAGATTTGAAGATATCATTATTGATGAAGCACATGATCCCGATAATGAATTTCCATTTAAAGGTAACGTTGATCTCAATAAGCTGGAACGACTCGTAAAAAAATATGGGGAAAAAAAAATACCTTATGTGAGCATTGCTACCAGTGTAAATATGGCCGGTGGTCAGCCGATCAGCATAAAAAATTTAAAGGAGCTTAGAGCTCTTACAAACAAACATGACCTCCGCATTATTCATGATATGACAAGAGTGGCGGAGAATGCACATTTCATTCAGCAACGTGAAAAAGGCTACCTTGACAAACCAATACGGGATATCATCAAAGAGATTTGTTCTTTGACTGATGGCGCAACGATGAGTGCCAAAAAAGATGCTTTAGTAAATATCGGTGGCTTTCTCGCCGTTAATGACTGGGATGTATTTGAAGAAGCAAGAAACCTTATTGTGGTCTATGAAGGCTTACATACTTATGGTGGTTTAGCCGGAAGAGATATGGAAGCAATGGCCATCGGTATTGGCGAGAGTATCAATGATGATCATATTCATGCAAGAGTGGGACAAGTTGTTTATCTCGGAGAAAAAATGATGGAATATGGTATTCCGATCGTTAAACCCATTGGTGGTCATGGCATCTTTGTAGATGCAAAGAAATTTTTACCCCATATAAAACAAGAGGATTTTCCTGCGCAGACCCTGGCTGCTCAGGTCTATCTTGACTCAGGCGTAAGAACGATGGAAAGGGGTATTGTTTCTGCCGGAAGAAAA
>DASVAM010000314.1:0-8232 GCA_036376375.1 Chitinophagaceae bacterium | reverse complement strand
TCATATCCTGCATGGTCACTGCCGATCGCAACGGGTTTACTCAGATCAAATGATGATGACATAAGGCAATTTTAAGATGAAAAGATTAGAAATTGCATCACAAAGTTAACGGACTTCCGAGAGCTGAACTAAGAACTTTTTTAGCTCCATTCTTCCTTTTCTTCCAGCTCTTTTTCCTTTTGTACCCTTGCTGTAAGCCGGATACTTATTTCATACAATAACATCAGCGGGATCGTGCAGATCACCTGGCTGATCACATCCGGTGGAGTGATAATACCAGATAAAATAAGGATGACCACAATTGCATATTTGCGGTTACGGCGAAGGAAATCAGGACTCATCAACCCAACTTTTGCAAGGAAAAACATGACCAGGGGCAATTGAAAAGCTAAACCGGAGCCGAGAATTAATGGAACGAGGGTGTCAATATAGCTGGTGATGGTCCAGATGTTCTCAATATTTTCATCTAAGTGAAAATTGGCAAAGAAGTTTACGGTATAAGGTGCAATGATAAAATACCCAAATCCTATTCCCAGGAAGAAAAGTAAAGAAACCCAGAAGATAACTCCTCTGGTTTTTGACAATTCTTTTTGTGTCAGGGCAGGCTTGACAAATCGCCAGAATTCCCAAAAGATGTAGGGAAATGCCACAATGATTCCACCGACAAAGATCAAAGTGAAATACATGCTGAATTGCCCGCTTACCGAAGTGCTTTGCATTTTAAGACCTATGTCTTTCATGCACATTTTATCGCCCAGTCCTAGTGCGTGTCCAACATTGCAAAGCCATTTATAAGTTGGAAAATCTGCGTGGGTTGGCCCCATCAATACCTCTTTTACAAAAAAATCATTGTAAATAATAAATACAACCGCTCCGGCAGCTACAGCAAGTACAGACCGAAATAAATGTCCGCGAAGGACCTCCAAATGCTCGACAAAAGACATTTCCGCCTTTTCTTCAGTATTCCTTTTTCGCCATCCGAGTAATGCCATCTATAATAATTAGAATCGCAAATATAAGTAGCGGAAACCGGCTATTGCCTACCCATTTTCATAAAATGAAAAACCCCGGCAAAATACCGGGGTTTATTAAATAAACGGGAAATCTTATTTAACTGCCAAAGCTTTGTCTATTAAGAACACAAGATTCGCTCTGTGTGCTTTGGTCTGTTCGTCTGTAGAAATCGCTGTTGCCAGCATTCCTTTAATCTTTTTAAGCGTATTATAAATAGCAGCTTTAGATGCATTATCATAAGGGCTGACAGGAGCCGTAGTGATAGCCGCAAGACCTTTTACATATTCTGTTTGCAAATTAAGCCTGTACAAATTGATATTTGTTTTCAGGTCAGATGCAAAGACCGCGTTTGTCAGGTCATTGATCATCTCGGCAGATGAGTAAGTGTTACCATACAAAGTGCTGTTATTAATCCTTGTCAAATTATTCGGACTCATCAGGTGTGCGAATATGCCAACCTGCATATTAAGAATAACAGTCTGTGCTCTCAGGTCTTCGCCACTTCCAAAGAAATTGAAACCACGACGCTGTGATTGCAGGTAAGGGAACAATGCAGCATCGCCTTTGTATGCATCCGGAGCAAAAACATATTTTGATAAAAGCGCCATCGCTTTTTTCTGGTAGGCTTCGCTTACAGGTGTAAACGGTTTATTTGTTGTTTCCTGGCCAACAAAACTTCTGTCAACATAAATACCACCGATATAACGGCTTACCGATTGTGCCATATTACTGCGTTGACCAATTAAATTTCCATAACGGGATTTAAGTTCAGCGTAAGATTTTCCCGGCTTGCTGTATTTTTCTTTTAGCTTACCCATTAATGAGTTTACCAGCTTAAACCTGTCTTCCGCATAAGTCACCATATCGCTACTCATATCACCGATCATTACTCTTGGATCAATTCCACCACCGCCGGCGCTGCGCATATCATCAGCATCATTTCCAAAGGTGTTGCCAGGCTCAGTGCTGCGATTCAGTATTTTTTTCAAACCAGCTGCTTCTTCTGAAGGGCTGAATGGTGTGTAACCAAATTCAATTGCCCAAATGTCATAAGGACCAGCTTTTGTTGTATAGTAATCACCTTGCGTGCTACGATCTGAAGAGACATTCACTGCAGGATAATCCATTACAGAACCAGTTAATCCCCATTTATGAGTTAGCTCTTTATTGTTTATTTCAGCAGGGCTAAGCATTTGGCTTGACTTCATATTATGATTCAATCCCATGGTATGACCCATCTCATGCATGATGAGATAATATAAAAATTGCTTGTGTAATTCTTTTATTTCGCCTTCCGGTGCATCGGTAGCTTCCAAAGTTGTAAGACCCGACGTGAACTGAGCTTTTAACTCCTGTGCTAAGTTGCAGGCAACACCTTTCTTGGAACCGGGGAATATTGGTTCTTGGGCCTTGTTATTACCTAATAGCAGTGAAGGAAGATCTGTGTTCATTGATTTTACATCAAACAGTTCTTCCATATTTGGGCTTGAACTACCCGACATCCATTCTACGGTAATATCAGCGCCAAGGATCTGACCGGTTTTTGGATTTACAAAGCTGGGCCCGATAGCCCCATAAGGAGGATAGGGCGAAGACACCCAGCGAATGACATTGTAACGAATGTCTGCAGGATCCCATGTAGCATCATCAGGCATGATCTTCATGACGACCGCATTTTTGAAACCTGCTTTTTCAAATGCTTCGTTCCATTTTTCACCTGCCTCAACGATTGTCTGGCGATATTCAACAGGTGTTGTGTTTTCCACCCACCATACAATTGGCTCAACCGGTTCGCTGAGGGCGGCAGTAGGATCTTTCTTTACAAGATTCCAGCGATTGATCACATCTTTATAATCCGCCACTTTAATGCTCGTAAGGTTTTCTATTTCCTGTGTGAAATAACCAACTCTTGGATCATCGAATCTGGGACGAAAATCATTATTTGGCATGTCCAAAAAACTATGCTGGAAACGAATACGGTTATAACGGGCGTCAGTAATATCTTTTCCACCCTGGTTGAACGGAGCTGGATTATCATACGCTAATTCTACAACTATATCCGTATTGTTAGGATAAGAACGAACAGTCTTGTAACCAGATTTAGCCAGATTTAAACTTCCGAGATTAAATACAAACGCAGCAGCAGGACCAGGTGCAACCAATGGTTTTACCGGGTCAAGTTTCTCACTTAAAAACAATGCGTCGCCCGCTACAATAAAACCTGTTGAATCTTCGCCATCTATTTTTGCAGAATAAAAAACAGCTTCGGTAACATCCACATTGGCTGATTTGCTGATCGCATTTTTAGGATCGTACCAGAAGTTGGTATTTACCTGGGAAAACTCAAGCTTGTCAAAGTTCTTTTTGATCTTAAACACCCATGTCGTACGGATCATGTTCTGATGTAAGAATAAACTTGTAGGCCCTCCCATTGAGAAGCTCTGGTAAATATATTCTTTACCCAACTGGTTTTTCTTAACATACATCTGTACACTTCCGGTTGCCGTATCCTGGTATACCGTAAAAAGGCCATCCATCTTTTTACTGCTCTTCACTTTTTCAGCCACAGTAGGTTTGGGTGGCGTTGGTGGAGCTTTTTTTGTCGTGTCTGGTTTTGTGGCTGGGTTAGTGGCGGGATTGTTTTGCGAAAAGCTACAAATACCCAAAAACATACCACCTGCCAGTAAAAGCAGCGACTTCTTTGCTTGTGTCATATTAGTATTAATTTTTTTGCAGCGGGAAAGATAGATATCTGCAGGGACTCATAGAAATATAAATTGATAGGCGGGTTTAGCTAGGTATAAACAGGGAAAGTTGCACCTTTATTTCAATTTTTTGATCTTCACCATTTCGATGCGGGTATCGCTTACATTCATAATGTCAAACTCGTAATCGGCAATAATGATCCTTTCTTTTTGTTTTGGTATGGTTTCATGGTAATTAATAATAAATCCAGACAATGTTTCCGTCTCATCCACGGGGAAATCAAACCCATATTTTTCATTGATATAATCAAGTTCAAGGCGGCCTGAAAAAATATATTCGCTCTCGGCGATCTGTTTTTCGACAAACTCCTCCACGTCATATTCATCATGTATCTCACCAAATATCTCTTCCAGCACATCCTCCATTGTAATGATGCCCGCTGTTCCACCAAATTCATCTACTACCCATGCAATGCTCTTTCTTTCACGGGTGAATTTATTGATAAGATCAGTGGCACTCATACTTTCCGGTACGGCGGGAATAGGTAACAAAACGGATTGAATGCTTTCCGGTCTTTTGAACATATCAAGCTGATGGACATAACCGATGATGTGATCAATATTACCTTCAAAGACAACTATTCTTGATAATTTAGTTTCAATAAAAACCCGTCGAAGCGCATCGATTGATTCCTTAATATCAATTCCAACGATTTCTTTTCGTGGTACCAGACTTTGTCTTATTCTGATCTTTGGTAACTCCAATGCATTTTCAAATAACTCAGTGTTTAACGGTTGTTTTTCTTCCTCTGCTTCTTTTGCCTGTCTGAAAAGATGTTCAAGATCGGTGCGACCAAACACTTCTTTCTTTTCATCGATCCTGACATTGAAAACATATTTGAGCAACCAATTGGCCATTGCAATGCAGACAGCGGCGATCGGATAAAACATCTGGTAAAACATATCGATCAGTTGCGCCATCCGACTCAGCAACACATTGGCCCTGGCACGGAATATAGCCCTGGGAAGAAATTCCGCGAACACTAATACCAGCATCGTCGACAACAAAATCTCAATTAATATGCGCAGGGAATAGGAGCCAACATCCAGCGTGATCCATAACGGCTCCATCACCTTGCTTATTTGTAATCCAAAAAAGACAAGGAATATATTAAAACCGATCAAGGTTGTTCCTAAAAAATAAACCGGATGGTCGATGAATTGATCTAAGATTTGACCGCTGGCCCTTCCTTGTTTCTTTTTTAATTCAATGCTCATTTTATTGGCACTATAAAACGCCATTTCAATACCTGCAAAAAACCCCATTAGAAGGATCGTCAGGACAAACCAGATAATTATGCGAATCTCAACCATGGGGGGTAAAGATAAACAAAGCGATGGGATGTTTTGGCAGATAAGTACTTAGTAAGAAATGCAGGGGTGTAAGTTGATAGGTATAAATGGTATATGGTGTAAATGGTGTATAAAGTATATAAGGTTTACAGGGTGCGCCTTAAGTTTAAGATACTTTAGATACCTATTTTACTTTATAATACTTTTTCATTAGGTATATATGGTATATGAAGTATATAAGGTTTATGGGTCCGCTTAAAGTATAAGATACCTTATATGCCTTTTTACTCTATAAACTTTTTCATCCTTCAAGAAACTTTCTGACAATCGACTCCGCTTCTTTACAGGCCCTTTCGAGATCATCATTGACGATCACCTCATCAAAATGGTCTTTAAAAGAAAGTTCATACGTCGCCTTGTTAAGACGGGTCACAAGACTTTCGGCTGTTTCAGTACCGCGGTTGCTCAATCTTTTTTTCAATTCATCTACCGAAGGGGGTTCAATAAACAACGAAAGTGATTGTTCGGGATGCTGTTGCTGCACATGTACAGCGCCTTTTACATCAATATCAAGCAACGGAACTTTTTCTTCTTTCCAAATGCGATGGATCTCTGATTTCAAAGTGCCATAATATTTTCCTTCATATACCATTTCCCATTCGACGAATGCCTGCTTCTGGATCTTTTCTTTGAAATCATCCACACACATAAAATAATAATCCACACCATCTTTCTCATAATTTCTTTTTTCCCTGGTTGCTGCGGAAATAGAAAAAACTAATTTATCCGGAAAAGTTTTTAATAAATGCTTTGTAATGGATGTTTTACCGGCGCCGGATGGAGCGGTTATGATGATGATCTTGTGTGATGAAGGCATAAGATCGCCAAAAATAAAGATTAATCATGTGCAAACTTGCCTGCCGCCAGTCTGTCGGCAAACAGGGCGTGGAGGGAACTGACGAAATCTTAATTGGACGGCGGCAGGAACCTGTATGTGTGCGACATAGGAAGCGAACGTCCATCCAGGCCATTGCCAGCGTAGTATTGTGCCTTCGTAATCGTTATTTTGTTTTTACACCTTTTGATAAATAATGACTAATACCAAGTGTCCAAACAGACCAGCCCAGATAGAAAAACCGTTGCACCAGTCCCTCAAAATGGTAACCGAATGGCGTAACAAATCTTGTTAAGAGTAACGTCATTATTATAAAGCTTATCAAACAAACAGCTCTTAATCCCCGTGATATGTTTTGTCCTTTCCATAAATAGTAAGACAAAAAGCTGCCGATAATGATCAGGAAAGATAATAAGCCTGCCGAGCCATGAAATTCATTTCCCAGTGTAAATATGGCGGTCCAGATCGTTGTTAGCGGCATCGCGAAAGATAAAATCGAAGGAAGCAGGGATAATTTTCTTGCTCTCGATGCCTTATAAAAGCCAATGCAGAAAAGAATGTTCAATGCAGCCAGGATCATTAAGGAAGAAGAGGTAAACCGTTCGGATTTTGTCCCGATTGCTCCAAGCCCGCTAATGGTGCTTTTAAAGTGATTATAATTACCTTGAATGTATCCGCTTATAAAGGTGATCAGCCAAAACAGAATTACCAACCAATAGCCAAACCACAGCAATTGATTTGCCAGCAGCTTCTGCCGGTAGCAGTAGAGGAGAACCAGGTAAACGGAAAAGGCTGCCAATAACAATAATAATGTCTGCGTATTTAGAAATACAGGATCACTCAGCGTAGCTATTTGAATATGGCACGGAACGTTTTCTTTCAGTATGATAAAATCATATTTGTTGCCGGGCTGAACATCAAATGAAATAGAATCAATATCGGTGATAAAGGTTACTTTCTTGCTTTTGTACGGCCATTTGCTCCCAATCGAAAAGATATCAGGTCTCTTATTGGGCTCTAATAGCCAACCGCCTTTTGAAAAGTAATCGGTTCCGACCCTGATGTCAACTCTGTCTGATGATGCCATCGCTGTGGGTACTTGCTCTTGCGCACATGTTGCTGCAAATATTCCGGTCAAAAAGATAAGCAGTAAAACTCTTTGCATACCGCGGTTGTTTTAACAACCAAAGTATGATTCAGGTCTTTTGTTTTTGGAAAACTGCTTATGCCATTTTCCCGACATTTTCCCGCCAGTATTGATTTACAAAATATTAGGAAACCGGTCCAGGAACCGGTGCTGCCTGTTGATGGCAACAGAGAATATTAGGGTAAAGAATACATTTACGATTACGCAGATGTAGTAAACTGGAATAAATAGCGGAATACTACTTCCGCGAAAAGATTTAAACAGCAACAGTATAGGGGGCACCACGACAAGCACAAGTATTGTGATAAGTGTCCAGACTATTTGAAAATTTAGAATTTTTCGACCATTTTGTTGAAGTGCTCTATTGTCTTTGTTTTTCAAAAGAATGAGAAGGGGGAAAATGATATTGGAAAATGGGAGTAGTAAGACAAACAAGGTACTTAAATTGAGACGTTTCAATTGTTCACTGGCATGCGAATGGGCAAAATTGTTGAACGTTCCCTTATTAGTAAATTCTGAAACGTCGATTCCTAATGTAACAGCAAGTTTTTCGATTGTATAAGCACTTCCAACAGATTCACCGGTTTCTAATCGCTGAATAGTTCTTACGGATATACCGGCGGCTTCGGCAAGACTTTCCTGCGAAAAGTTTTTCAGTCTTCTGAAATGTTTTAATTTTTCGCCGGTGCTGATATTCGTACTGGTGACTGTGTCCATTTAAAGATTATTACGGTAATCTGGAGGGTTTGGTTTACGGGAGAAAAAAATCTTCTTCGATTGAACCCGTAGATAACATCCCACTTATCTTCCGATCGGAATTAACTGGTTCTCATCTTCGTTGAATTAGATAAAATTAATCAGAAAACTTTGAATAAATTTTTTATTAGAGTAATTGCGCGCCGGTCAATTTTTTCAGCGCCTGGCATGTTTCAGTTTTTTAAGTCTGGCGTTAATTGACGGAATATTATGCTTTTCTATTTCACCAATAGTAAGGTCAAAATCGTGTTGCAATTCTCTATGTTCTGCCAACAGATTGAAAAGTCCCTGAATTGAATTAACTCTTACAATCTTACTTTCTTCTTTATCTTTTGCCCAGGTAGTCAATAATTTCCAAACCT
>DASVAM010000312.1:0-2822 GCA_036376375.1 Chitinophagaceae bacterium | reverse complement strand
GTAGAAATGGGTGATGACTCTGTATGGGTACTGGTCAATTCTCAAAAAATAAATTATATCATCAATGGCAGGCTTAAAACTTTTACACCCGCCGATAATTTTACCCCCGTCATTAATAAATTGATCAAATGCAGTGATGGTTATTATTATGCTATTGCTGATGAAGGTTTATTCAAATTGCAGGACAGAAAATTCATAAAAATGGATCTTTCAGGACTACCGGGAGGAATTGAGGCTATATCATTAAATAAGGCAATTGAATTTGACAAGAAATTATTTATTATTTCAGACCCTAATTATCAATTTAATGTCGGCAACCTGCTGGCCTATGATCTTATCAAAAAAAAATTGATCGCCTATAAATTAGGAGTCAACGCGGCCGCATTATTCAGTCCGGCCGCTGGCCAACTCTGGATCTCATCTTACGCAAATTTTTATATTTTTGACGGTTTGGACGGAAGGGAAATTTTACTAAAACCCTTTCCTTATTCAACTCAGTTCCCAAAAGGTATTCTGCCCCGCGTTTTCTGCAAGGATCGCCAAAATAATCTGTGGATAGGGACCCTGAAAGGCGTCTACAAAATAAGCCCGGGTGGCGATACAACCCGGTTCACAAAAGAGAATGGGTTATCTATAGATTTTCAAACCTCCATTTTCCAGGATCATGAAAATAATATGTGGTTTACCAATGAACATACAGGGCTTTGCAAACTGTCAAATCAACAATTGGTTTATTTCCCGCAATATAAACCGGGGCTTGCTGTAAATGATATTTCAGTCACTCCATTTACTGATTCTGTTTGGCTGTTCGATGCTAGTCACCGCCAGGTCTGTCTCGCACTTCCCCGCGGGCAAACCAAAAGATTTTCATTCGACAATTCAAGATTGTCTTACGGAAGATTTGTTTTCGGAAAAAAAGGATTTTTAACCAGCGGCAATAATATTTTTTCATGGGAGAAGACTTCGGGTGAACAGGTTACACTTAAACCTTATTATACAGATCCCGATACGGCATCAGGATTTACCGATGCGTTGCTGGATAACAATGGAAACCTTGTGGCGGCATCGACAAAAATTGTTGCTTTCACCGATAATAAAATTCTAAGTGCATCATTTGACTACATGACTGACCAGTTTACAATCGATAAAAAGAATCGTATTTGGGTGGCGCCGAGGAGTAACAGATTATTTTGTTTTGAAATCTCAGGACACGGCAGCGATGCTAAGCTCACCCTTCTGAAAAAAATCGACACAATAACAACCAATAGCCCCCGATCTATCACAGCGGATGCGGATGGCAATATTTGGATCGGCACAAGGAACCAGGGAATTTTCTATTTTTCATTGGATGGGTTAACAATACGATCGGTAAGAAATATTACTACTCAGGACGGCTTATCTGAAAATTTTATTGGCCGGCTCTTCTGTGATCACGATAACAATATATGGGCATGCAGTGCCTCGGGTCTTGACAAGATAAGGATTGCCAACAATGATCTTCTGATCGAAAATGTTACCAGGAGTAATAACCTGTATTTGCCAACATTAAAAGTGGAACAATCTGCAAATGGTATGATATGGGTGTTAAGCACTGCCGGCATCGTTACTTACGATCTAAATAGAGCCAGCGTAACCCATTGGAAACCTAAACTTGATTTCTTCGATATTGTCTACAGCAATAAAGGTGAACAAGCTATCCCACAAAACCGGGAATTAAAATATTTTCAGAATAACCTGGCGTTTCATCTTTCTGCGCCTACTTATATTGATGAAAAGCAAACACGATTCAGTTATATGCTCGAAGGAAGTGGCAATGAAAACTGGAGCGACCCTTCCACTAATACATCGATCAATTTTGTAAACCTTTCACCCGGCGATTATACCTTAAGGGCAAGAGCAATTTTTTTGCATGGACTATATCCAACTATTGAATCCTCATTTTCCTTTACCATATCGCCGCCGTGGTGGTTAACCTGGTGGTTCAAATCTATCGTGGCCCTTGTGATCGTTGGACTGGGTTTCCTGAGTGTACGGTTGTATATCAATCGCAAGCTTGAATTACAAAGGGTGATGTTGGAGAAAAAACAAGCCATCGAAAAAGAAAGAACAAGAATAGCAACAGATATGCATGATGATCTTGGCGCCGGTCTTTCTCAAATAAAATTTCTAAGTGAAGCGATCGGGATGAAACGGCAAAAACATTTGCCTATAGAAGAAGAAGTCAGCAGCATCCGTGATTTTTCCGATGAAATGATCGATAAAATGGGTGAGATCGTCTGGGCCCTGAATGAAAAGAATGATACGTTAAGCGACCTGCTTTCTTATACAAGATCTTATGCAGTTGAATATTTAGAACAAAATAGTATCAAATGTCATGTTGATGAACCAGAGAATATTGAACAAGTAGATGTAACCGGTGAGTTCAGAAGAAATATTTATTTAACGGTGAAAGAATCTTTACACAACATTGTGAAACATGCACAGGCCACCGAAGTTTTTTTGACAATAGTTATATCAAAATGGCTTGTAATAAAAATAAAAGATAATGGTATAGGGCTCGATAAAGCCACACCGCATGAGTTTGGCAATGGTCTGATCAGTATGAGAAATAGAATGAAAGAATTGGGCGGAAGTTTTGAGATTGAAAGCAAAACCGGAACTGAAGTAACGGTAAAAGTACCATTATCTTAGAAGCAAACAGTAATAGAACACGGATGACGCGGATTGGATGGATAAAAAGGATTGAATTAAGGGAAGCTTATGCCAGGCGATTATTCATTTCACACTTAAAATTGTTCCGTGTAAATCCGTCACATCTGTGT
>DASVAM010000307.1:0-3060 GCA_036376375.1 Chitinophagaceae bacterium | reverse complement strand
TATTTCGCAATCGGATGGAAGAGCATTTGAATCGTGTCATCAATGCTACTCTCGAACACAGCGAGATCTTTGGGGCCACAAGTGGTGTTGCAAGCGGCGTGGCCCTTCAGAACAGGATCTCAGGTTCTCAAATCAAATTGGACATGAAGCAGAATTATATTCATGGATGTAAAATCGGCGTATTTAATCTTAATGGCGGATTGGGCAATTCAATTGATAACTGTTCACTTGATCTTACATCACATTCAGATCGCATCGAAGACAATGGTTGTGGTCTTGATCTGAGTGCTGGTTCGGGAACAGCTACCGCCTATTCAAACAACGGTCTTGTCAATGTTAAAATGTACGGCACAATCATTAAAAATAATGGAGTGGGTCAACTGACCCCTACGAATGGAGCATTGTTGAGCGGAATATATGCAGCAAGTGCGTATGGAGCTATTGCTTCAAGCAATATTCTAAACATAAGTTTATTCGGCTGTGATATCTCAAATAACAATGCGCCGGATATTTATGCTTATGGAGCCTTTAGTCCGACCCCAGTTATCGCCGGCAGCAATAATCGTTGTGATGTTTATCTCAATGGTCTTAGCGCAAATTCAACTGTTGTATCCGCGGCAAGCATACCGGCAGAACCAGCAGGGACAAATGTTGTGAATGTTTATCGTTAAATAGCTGCCGTCCTTCTTTTCAAATAAAACCTCTCCAGGCAGAGAGGTTTTATTAATTCAAATCAGTCTATTTGATTTTGATCCTGTTTCCGTTGTATTGCAATGGCTGTCTCCGCCGGGCAGGCTTATCCTTTTACCAACTACCACTTGACCCGCCGCCGCCAAAACTTCCTCCCCCGAAACCACCGAAGCCGCCTCCTCCACCGCCGGACCAGCCGCCACCGCCACCGCTATGACCGCCACCGCCCCACCATATAGGTCCGCCCCAATTCGTATAACCGCGGCGGGAAACAACACTGCCGCCTCTTCCTCCTCTTCCGATGCTGCCGAGTATTATAAAGATCACAATTAATGCAAGAATGACCTGCCATTTTTTGATCCCGCTTTTCTTGCCATATCCTTCGGGTGCTGTGTACCTCCCTTCCGCTGCTTTGATTATTTCATCCACGGCTTCGGTAAGTCCCCTGTAATAATTACCTTCTCTGAAATTGGGGCGAAGTGTATTTTGAATAATCGACGACGTAATATAATCAGTCACAGCGCCTTCAAGACCATACCCAACTTCGATCCGCATCTTTCTATCATCTTTCGCAACCAAAATGACGACCCCGTTATCTTTATCCGCCTGCCCCCCAACACCCCAGTCTCTTCCTATCTGTAATGCCACATCCTCAATGGAGTTGCCTTTCAATGCAGGTATAATAACGACCGCTATTTGATTAGAAGTGCTTTTGTCATAAGCGATCAGTTTTTGTTCAAGAGCGGATTCCTGTTCAGGTGTAAGCGTGTTTGTTTGATCCACTACAAGCCCTTCAGCTAATGTT
The DNA here is from genome assembly GCA_036376375.1 of Chitinophagaceae bacterium. Lineage (GTDB taxonomy): Bacteria > Bacteroidota > Bacteroidia > Chitinophagales > Chitinophagaceae > VBAS01. The sequence goes on along the minus strand of DASVAM010000307.1, from coordinate 1,565 downwards.
GGCTTTTTTGGAACAACATCAGTTTGTGCATATGCACCAACTGAAAAAAGCAATAAAAGAAAAAGGAAGAATCTTTTCATGCCATCTTATTTACCGAATACGATATCGTCCGGCAATTCATTTTTATCGGTATCATTATTATACGGAAAATGCTGTGTCAGCGCCACTCCAATATCCTTTACCACTTCGCTTATCCCGGCAGCATAATCTTCTTTGTTGAATTTGCTGATCATCTTTCCTGCTTCCTTGTTCCAAAAGTCATTTCCCAATTTGTTGTGAATGCCCTCATCTCCTAAAATAGCCAGCTGGTGATCTTTCATCGCTACATAAACCAACACAGCGTTCTTATCGGCTGTTTCATTCATTTTTAATTGAACAAAAATTTCTTTTGCCCTGTCAATAGCATCCATATAGCTGCAACGGCTTTCGACAAAGACTCTTACCTCACCACTGGTCCTTTTTTCAGCATGGCGCACCGCCTCAATGATCTGAAGTTTTTCTTCTTCAGTAAAAAAATCTTTCTTTTTAAAAAATGAAAACAAACTCATTTATTAAATTTTACTTCGATTGGCTTTTCGGCACCTGCTACACTTTCAAATCCTTCCTTTTGCTTAAACCCGCTGATCCCGGCAACAATATTTGTTGGAAATGCCCGTACTGACGTATTATAATCATAAACAGATTCGTTAAAATCTCTGGCGGCAACAACAATCCTCCTTTCTGTTCCTGCTAATTGATCCTGCAAAGCCAGGTAAGATTTGAGTGCCTGCAATTCAGGATAAGCTTCTATAAGCGCGATCATCCTGTTTACGTTGACCGCAAGTGAATCTTGTAATTGCTTTTGCTTTTTATAGTTTTCAGCAGATGGTTCCTGCTGCCCTGTACCTGCCAATGCGCTGCTTCTGGCTTCGGCTACTTTTTGCAAAACAGACTTTTCAAATTCAGAAACACCCTTTACTACACTCACTAAATTTGGAATCAGATCCAGTCTCCGCTGGTAAGTGGTTTGCAGATCTGACCAATGTTGTTTTACCTTCTCTTCCTTTTTTACAAGTGAATTATACGTCACGCCAAAGTAAATGATCAGTACCCCAAGAATGACTATGGGAATCAGAAATTTCTTCATCGCTTAAAACTGAACTTTAGGCGCTTTTTCCGCTCCCTGGTCTGCTTTAAATCCTTCTCTTGCACTAAAGCCAAACATACCGGCAAATATATTCGTAGGAAATGACCTGACCTTGGTATTGTAAGTATTTACAGACTCATTGAACTTAGTTCGGGAGCCCCTTACGTCATTTTCAATACCCTCCAGCTGACCTTGCAGTTGCAAAAAGTTTTGTGTTGCTTTTAGGTCAGGATATCTTTCCACTGTCACCAACAGGCGACTTAATGAACCGCTTAATTCAGATTGTGCCTGGTCAAACTTCTGAATATTTTCAGGGGTAAGTTGATCTGTTGTCAGGTTGATTGAAGAAGCTTTGGCTCGTGCCTGTACTACCTGGGTCAGGGTCGACTGCTCAAAGTTGGCTGCCCCTTTTACCGTATTCACAAGATTATCTACAAGA